>JAZLKQ010000215.1:0-2015 GCA_045597745.1 Bacteroidaceae bacterium
GCCCTTCTGCTTATAGCAGAACCACGTTGGCCACAATATAAGTATTGGCGTGAGTGCCATGATAGTCTGAGCGATACCAGCATTAGTATATAGTGTAGCCATCAGCGAGAGACTGACACCTACAAACGGACCACATATCGTAGCCACGAGCATGAACATCATCGACTTGCCGTCACGTACACTTGACACCACCTGACGGGTACGGCGAGACACGAGCATCAGCACTGCAAATCCTACAAGACCTGTTATGGCACGAATAAATGTGGAAGAGAATGGCACCATGGACATCGTATCATCAAGCATAGTTGAGTCTGCCGGCAGAACAAGCATGTCACAGTTAGACTGTATCGATGCCTCATAATACTTCATGCCGAGCTTACTCAGCACGAGACCTATGCCCTGCCCCATACCGGCACCTATACCATAGAGTATGCCCTTGAGGGGAAGATTGGTAGACAGCTTCATGCGACGCTTGCTGTCAGCATCGTCTGACTTCTGCCCTTTGGACAATATGCTCATGCCTATACCGGCTATGGTGACAAACATACCTATGATTGACAACGGTGTCATCACATCACCAAATATCATCCAACTGGCTATCGCTGCCGAAGGAGGCGCAAGGGTCATAAAGAGCTGACCGAATCTGCTGCCTATAAGAATATATGAATTGAACAGGCAAAAATCGCCCAATACATAACCGACAAAACCAGACAAGGACAACCACAACCATGTGCCTTCATCTGCAAATCGAGGATATGGCACACCCATCACTGCCCACATCGTCACCGCAAGAAACACCAGCGACAGCGTCATCCTTATCACATTGACCGCAAGCGATCCTATGCGTTTAGTCGCCACTTCTGCTGTCAGGGCGGTCACTGTCCAAGAGACTGCAACAACAAGCGACAATAGTTCTCCCTTATACATACTTATTGATTATTATCTGTTGCCTTGTCTTTCGCCACCGACACCTTCAGGATATACGCCATACGATAGTTGCCCGGAGTCGTATTGTGCAGTTTTACAAACGCACGGCGAAACGAACTGAGCGAGTTGAATCCTGACTCTGCCGCCACACTCTCAAGTGTGTTATCCGTAGTCTTGAGCAGCACTTCCGCATACTCTACCCTCCTCTTGTTGACATAGTCGTAGAAACTCTGCCCCAGGCTGCTGTTCATATACTTGCTGACATACGTACGGTTGGTATGCAGTTCTAACGCAAGATCTATGATGGTGAGCTTTGGATTGAGAAACACCTTCTTCTCGTTGAAAGCCTTGTCAAACTCCTCTGCAAACCTCTTTTCACGCAAAGACGCATTGTTGAGCACCTCGACCACCATCTCTTCACCGTTCACCTCTTCTGCATCTTCCTCTCTGTCTATGGACAATGTATTGACCACATCATAGTCTATCTGCTCTCGTCTCACTACATAATGCACGTTGAGATACCACACTACGCTACATGTGAAGAAGTACACTATATCTGCCACATAGCTGGTAAGATAAGCACTTATCGACCACGACGTGAGCATTACAACAAACAGAACAAGTATCCAATACATCCACCTCAAATCGAGATTCTCCAGATATGAATAGCTCTGCACAAGTTTGTCATGAAATTGCCTGATATTGAAAAAAGCGAATATTACCAGTACCACTCCGTAAACTAACGTAAACAGCACACCTATTTTATATATAAGCAGACTGTCAGTAACACCATACAGTACCATAAATATGGCAAAAGGCAACTCGTGAAGCAAAAACAACTTATTAAACTTATCCTTACCTCTCGTTAGCGATATAAAGAACAGTATTGATGTTGGGAAACATGTAGACTGGAAGAGATTTATCAAATAATGTACCTTCGTATTATGAAACACCTCGGGTACAAGCATCGAGGATGTGATCAAGGATACAACAGACCAATACCCCAGCAACATCCATACTAACCTTAATTCTACTGTCCTGTTACGTCTCCATTTTATTAATATATACAGTAAGAGTACTATCAGACA
>JAZLKQ010000216.1:0-5115 GCA_045597745.1 Bacteroidaceae bacterium
TGAGCAAGCATCATATTGACTATCTGTGCGGCAAGTATACCTATTACGATAGTCATCTGGTTGAGGCTGACCATTCGTCCGCGTATATTTGCAGGTGAAACTTCTGCAATGTACATAGGTGAGAGTGCGCTCGCTACTCCGATGCCGACACCACCTATGAAGCGTGCTATATTGAATAATGTGAAGTCGTCAAACGCTCCTGTTGCCACGGCACTAAGGGTAAAGAGCACAGCTGCCGTGATGAGCAGTGGCTTTCGTCCGTACTTGTCGGCCAGGGCTCCTGCCGTCATGGCTCCTGCCAGACAACCTATGTTGGCTGTGGTCATAGCGAGCCCCTGTAGAGCAGGAGCATCCTCTATACCGAAGAACAACTCATAAAATGGTTTGGCTCCACCTATCACTACCCAGTCGTAGCCAAATAGTAGACCTCCCATTGCAGATACGCTGCAGATGAAGTATAAGAAACTTTTTTTCATGATATTTGATATTATAGATATTTTACTTATTGTCCTTTCATGCTAAGTGCAAGGCGGCCTCTCTCAAGGTCAACGCTCATCACCGTGACGGTGACATGCTGGTGTAGCTGCACCACCTCTGTGGGATCCTTGACAAAGTGGTCGCACAACTGTGAAATGTGCACAAGTCCCTTGGTGTGTACACCTACGTCTACAAAGCAACCGAAGTTAGTGATATTGGTAATGATACCAGGCAATACCATGCCCTCACGTACATCAGACAGTTCCTTGACGCTTTCGTCAAATGCAAACGCCTTGAGCTGCTGACGTGGGTCACGGCTTGGCTTGTCAAGTTCGCTCATGATGTCTTGCAGTGTAGGCAGTCCTATATCCTTGCTGACATACTGCTTGATGTCAATCTTACTTCTTAGTTCTTTGCTTGTCATGAGGTCTTTGACTGTGCATCGCTGATCTCTTGCCATCTGCTCGACTATATGATAGCTCTCAGGGTGAACTGCAGAGTTGTCGAGTGGCTGTGTGCCTCCCTCTACACGAAGAAATCCTGCACACTGCTCGTAAGCCTTTGGTCCGAGCTTTGGTACCTTAAGCAGTTCGCGGCGACTGCTGAATGCACCATTGGCAGCACGGTATGCTACGATATTCTGAGCGATGGTAGGTCCAAGACCAGATATGTAAGTGAGCAGATGCTTGCTTGCAGTATTGAGATTGACGCCGACCTTGTTTACACAACTGATGACAGTCTGGTCGAGGCTCTTCTTCAGTTCTTTCTGGTCGACATCCTTCTGGTATTGACCTACACCTATCGAGTTAGGGTCAATCTTGACAAGTTCGGCAAGCGGATCCATCAGTCTGCGTCCGATGCTTACCGCACCTCTCACCGTCACGTCATAGTCGGGAAATTCCTCTCGTGCCACCTTAGAGGCAGAGTATATACTTGCTCCGTCTTCACTCACTACATATACCTGTATGTCGTGTGGCAGACCGAGCCCCTTGATAAATGCTTCCGTCTCTCGGCTTGCCGTACCGTTGCCGATAGATATGGCTTCAGTCTTGTATTGCTTGGTGAGAGTCCATATCTTGTTTTCTGCCTCACGTCGCTTGTTGTTGGAGTGGCTGGCGATAGGAGGGTGGGGGAATATAGCCTCGTTGTGCAGCAGATTGCCTTCTGCATCGAGACATACCACCTTGCAACCGGTACGAAATCCCGGGTCGATGGCGAGTACACGTTTCTGCCCTAAAGGTGCGGACATAAGCAGCTGCTCAAGATTCTTTACGAAGATACGTATAGCCTCGTCGTCTGCCTTGACCTTGGACGTATTGGCAAACTCCGTCTCAATGCTTGGTTTGATAAGGCGCTTGAACGAGTCCTCGATAGCGTCCCATACCAGTTCGGCAGAAGGAGACGAGTTGCGGAGGAACTGGCGGTCAAGCTTTTCGAGACACCTCTCGTCATCGCCCGATATGCTCACCCTGAGTATACCTTCAGTCTCTCCTCTGCGCATGGCGAGGAGTCGATGAGAAGCACATCGGTTGAGGCGCTCGCTAAAGTCGAAGTAGTCACGATACTTCTGCGCTGTGCTTGCCGTCTTCTCGTCCTTGTCCTTACCCTTGATGAGTTTGCTGGTGATGACGGCATCTCGTGAGAAGTTGTTACGTACTATATTGCGTGCTCTCTCGTCTTCGCTTACCTGTTCTGCAATGATGTCCTTTGCTCCCTGAAGCGCATCTTCAGCACTTTCGACACCTTTCTCAGAGGAGATAAACTCCTTGACTTTCTTGTCGATGTCCGCACGAGGATTCTGCAATAGCAGGAATGTAGCGAGTGGCTCGAGCCCCTTCTGACGTGCCACCTCAGCACGAGTACGTCGCTTAGGTTTGTATGGTAAGTATATATCCTCAAGTGTGGTAGAGTCCCAGCACGAGTCGATACGCTGGCGGAGTTCGTCAGTCATCTTGCCCTGTTCGTCAATAGTCTTGATGATAGTATCCTTTCGCTTGGATAGTTCCTTCAGCTTGTCAAGTGCGTCAGATATGCTCGCCACCTGTACCTCGTCGAGCGAACCCGTCGCCTCCTTGCGGTAACGGCTGATAAACGGTATGGTACATCCTTCTTCAAGTAGCGCGATAGTGTTCGCCACCTGACGTTCGCTGATGCCCGTTATGTTAGATATTATAGATTTCATTTATAGAGTGTTATTGTCCTTTGTTCAGTTGTTTGTAATATGTGTGACTTGTAGTCTTCTCATGATAGACTACTGGTAGGACATGATTAGTCATTGTTGTTATTGCTGTATACTGAGCATGTCAGCGCATCTCTCGCCGTCTATTGCGGCAGAGACGATACCACCCGCATATCCGGCACCCTCGCCACATGGGTAGAGCCCCTTGACTCTGACGTGCTGCAGCGTCTCGCGGTCACGCAGTATACGAATTGGCGATGATGTGCGTGTCTCCACTCCGATCATGAGCGCTTCGTTGGTAAGAAAACCGTGATGCGCCTTGCCAAAGTTGAGGAACCCTTGTTTGAGTCTTGAGGCAACAAACTGTGGCATCCAGAAGTGGATAGGTGTGGATATGAGTCCAGGAGTGTATGATGTGTCGGGCAGGTCATAGCTGAGTCGTCTGTTGACAAAGTCAGACATGCGTTGAGCAGGTGCAGTCTGACGTCTGTTGCCCTGTATCCATGATGTGCGTTCGAGTGCTTCCTGAAAGTGAAGCATGGCAAGTGGACTCCCTGCCTCCCATCGGTCACTCTCGCCTCGTGCCTCCAGCTGCTCGTTGAGAGCGGTAATGCTCGCCTCGTCCATAAGGTCTTGACGCATGAGATCGTCAGCATGTAGTTCGACGACCATACCGCTGTTGCTCCATGGGGAGTTGCGTAGACTTGCCGACATACCATTGACGACAATCTGTTCTGGACCGCTCGCCGCAGGCACTACCGTACCTCCGGGACACATGCAGAATGAGTATACACCTCTGCCATCCACCTGAGTCACTACACTATACTCAGCCGTAGGCAGGTACTTGCCCTTGCCCTGACGGTTGTGGTACTGTATCTGGTCGATGAGGTGGGCGGGATGCTCCAGGCGCACACCTACGGCTATGTCCTTAGCCTCTATGTCTATGCCTTGACGATATAACAGTCGGTAGACGTCGCGTGCAGAGTGACCAGTTGCAAGTATTACACCCTTAGGTCCAAATATCTCTTCCGTCCCAGTCTGTCGCTCCACCTTCACGCCTATGGCCTTGTCGTCCTTGATGATAAGTTGGACCATCTTAGTCTCGAAGTGCATCTCGCCTCCACACTGTATGATGGTGTTGCGTATATTTTCTATGACACGAGGCAACTTGTCGGTACCTATATGCGGATGAGCGTCTACGAGTATGCTGGTAGATGCACCATGCTGGCACAGTACGCTGAGTATCTTGTCTATGTTGCCTCGCTTCTTGCTGCGAGTATATAGTTTGCCGTCGGAGAAAGCGCCAGCACCACCCTCGCCAAAGCTGTAGTTGGACTCAGGGTCGACAATATGTTCGCGTGATATACGAGCTATGTCTTTCCTTCTGCTGTGCACATCCTTGCCTCGCTCGACCACGATGGGGCGTATGCCATGCTCTATCAGTCTCAGTGCGGCAAACAGTCCGCCTGGTCCTGCACCTACCACTACGGCGGCAGGTTTGCCCTCGACGTTAGGGTAGTCAGTACGTGTGTATTCATCATCGTCAGGTATCTCGTTGATATATACACGCACCTTCAGGTTGACATATATAGTGCGCTGCCTTGCGTCTATCGACCTCTTGAGCATCCTTACCTTGCTGACCTCGGCAGGCTTGATACCTTTGTCCGTCTTGAGGTACTTGATGATAGCCTGTTCGCTTGCAGCCTGTTCGGGCAGTATACGTAGTTGGTATTCTTGTATCATAGTGTTGCGTACGACGCATTCTGTCGTATTGTACTGCAAATATAGTGATTATATATAATATAAGGTGTAAAAATCAATACATTTTATCTCTGCATCATGTATATACTTTAGTTTCGATGCCGTTTGTGAGTGAATTTATCATGAGGTTGACGCTATACTGTTCGTGCTATTCGGACGCACCTTGCTCTTATGCGAATTTTAACATACGTATGACGAGGCGTGATCATACGTATGACGAGGCTTTGTCGACCGTATGATAAACGCTCGTCATACGTATGATGATTTTCGTGCGAATAATAGCTGTATTTGTACTGTATTGTTGTTGCCGAATAAACAAAATATGTGCAAAAGTAAAAAAAAGAGTAGCAGAATGCCATGAAATAAGTTGATTTGTGATATATTTGCAGTAATAAAAGTATAATCTGCAATGAAGAAGTCACTTGTCATACTATTAGCGTCGCTGCTCCTTTGTGTCAATAATGCATGGGGTGCCGATGGCGATAAGACATTTGATAAGATGCTCAAGCTTATAGACAACTATGAAGAGGCGTCGTCATCAGACAGACTGAGTGTTGCCAACAGGTTGTTTGAGGAAGTGTATGCTGAGATAGCCGACTCTGTATATGTGTTTGGCGCAGGGACTAATAGGGGTTATCTTGACGCTATGGTATACTATTGGGGCGCTGAGTATTCGTACGACAGAGGGCAATATGCCG
>JAZLKQ010000217.1:0-6035 GCA_045597745.1 Bacteroidaceae bacterium
GGCTGCTTGCAACCACAGTAAAAAATGCTAAAACGACAAGGATAGCGGCTGCTTAACAACTTGTATGTTGGTCGGTAACGAACGTACGATGTATAAGCATTGACCATTGCTTTGTCAGGCATTATCCCAATTTCTATCCCATCAATTTATTAACAACATTCAAACATTAATTAAATTATGGGTTATTTATTTACATCAGAATCAGTTAGTGAGGGGCATCCGGACAAGGTCGCAGATCAGGTCTCTGATGCGGTGCTCGACAACTTGTTAGCGTTCGATCCTGAGTCGAAGGTGGCATGTGAGACACTTGTGACTACAGGTCAGGTAGTGATGGCTGGCGAGGTCAAGTCTAAGTCGTTTGTAGACTTCCAGACTGTCGTTCGCAATGTCATCGCCAAGATAGGATACACCAAGGCAGAGTACAAGTTTGATGCGGAGAGCTGTGGTATCCTCAACGCCATACATGAACAGAGTGCCGACATCAACCGTGGTGTGGACGTTGCAGATAGAGAAAATCAGGGTGCAGGAGACCAAGGTATGATGTTTGGTTATGCTACCAATGAGACCGAAAACTATATGCCTCTATCCCTTGACCTCAGTCATCATATACTCCGTACACTCGCTGATATACGCCGTGAGGGCAAGGTGATGACCTATCTACGTCCGGACTCTAAGAGTCAGGTGACAATAGAGTATGATGATAACGACCGTCCGGTACGCATCGATACTATCGTGGTATCTACTCAGCATGACGAGTTTGTCCAGCCTGCTGATGCAAGCGCTGAGGCTCAGACGAAGGCTGACGAGGACATGGTAGCTAAGATCAAACATGATGTGATCAACGTACTTATACCAAGGGTACTGAGTGAGATTGAGGACGAGAATGTCAAGCGTCTGTTTGATGCCGACATCAAGTATCATGTCAATCCGACAGGTAAGTTCGTTATCGGTGGTCCTCATGGTGACACAGGACTGACAGGTCGTAAGATTATCGTAGATACTTACGGAGGCAAGGGAGCGCACGGTGGTGGAGCGTTCTCTGGTAAGGATCCAAGCAAGGTAGACCGTAGTGCGGCATACGCTGCTCGTCATATCGCTAAGAATATGGTGGCGGCTGGTGTGGCTGACGAGATGCTTGTACAGCTCAGTTATGCTATTGGCGTGGCAGAGCCTGTCAGCATTTACGTCAACACTAACGGACATTCGCATGTCGACATGACTGACGGCGAGATTGCAGAGAAGATAAAGACGTTGTTTGATCTTCGTCCTTACTATATCGAGAAGAATCTCCGTCTTCGCAATCCTATGTATCTTGAGACTGCTGCATACGGACATTTCGGTCGCAAGTATGAGAAGGTTACAAAGTACTTCAAGGCATTGGACGGTAGCGTCAAAGATGTGGAGGTGGAACTCTTTACATGGGAAGAACTCAACAGGGTCGACGATATTAAGAAGGCCTTTGGATTATAAACTCAGCAAAACAACAAAAGCAATGGTAAAGTCTGTATGCGTGTATAGTGCGTCAAGCACAAAGATAGATGAGAAGTATGTCAACGCTGCACGTGAACTTGGTCGTCTCTTGGCTATCAAGGGCGTAGAGATGGTCAATGGTGCTGGTGTCATGGGACTGATGGCGGAATGTACTAATGCCGCTATGGAGAACGGCGGTAAGACGACGGGTGTCATACCGCAGTTTATGGTGGATCGTGACTGGCATCATACTGGTATGGATAAGCTTGTCGTGACAAAGGACATGCATGAGCGCAAGCAGACTATGGCAGACTTCTCGGATGGATGTATAGCATTGCCAGGGGGATGTGGTACGTTTGAAGAAGTGCTTGAGGTAATCACGTGGAAGCAGATAGGTATATACAATAAGCCTATCGTCATCTATAATGTAGATGGCTACTACGACCTCTTCTTGCAGATGCTGCATAATGCCGTTGACGAGAGATTTATGCGTCCTGAGCACCTTGACCTATGGACTGTAGCGACAACAGCAGAGGAGGCCATAGAACAGGTGATGAATGCTCCACTATGGGATGTAGAGAAGGCTAAGTCTATAGCAAGAATATAGTATAAGGACATGGACAGCACGCTCATACTACAGTCTAATGCTTCGCTCAGCCTGTGCGACGAGTACAGCCAATACTATCAGCATCATGCTGACAGTACGTACCTGCAGAAGACGGAGCAGTACAGGATAGGGTGTGCTGTGCCTGACATCAAGATGCCGGGCGAGCTCCGAGAGTATTCCGCATCCAACGACGACGTGTTTATAGGAGCGGCTATATTATTATTTTTCGTCTTCGCCGGAGTGATGCATTCGGGATATTATGTGGTATGGAGCAGGATTAAGGAATTTTTCTCCAGCAAGCGTATATATGCCGATGACAATGTGAAGGCCAATACCAATGATGTTGGTACAATCGTCGCTCTTGTGATGACAACCTGTGCTTCGCTCTCCCTGCTCGGTGTGGGATTCAATCCTTCACTTGACTTTATCCCTCATGCGTACGCCAATTCATATTGGATGTTCGGCTTGTTCTTCGCTTTTGCACTGCTGCTTATAGTCTGCAAGGCATTAGTGTATGGCATGGTCAACTGGGTGTTTTTCAACAAGGAATACAATCGTAAGTGGTTCTCCTCATATATCATACTGTATGCACTTGCGGCATTTGTCTTGTATCCCGTAATGTTGATGAAAGTATTCTTTACCATGGACGCACAAATTGTCATCGGTTGCTTACTCTCAGTTGTCATTTTGATTAAGATGTTGACACTATATAAGCTGATAAGTAACTTTAAGGCAAAGAATTATGGTAGATTGCTATTTTTTTTGTACTTTTGTGCCGTCGAAATTGTGCCGACCATAGTGATGTGGCATTTCATCGACATTCGAACTATATAATGACAGTAAATAATTATTGATTGATGGCAACAAAGATCTTGGTGTCTCAACCCAAGCCACAGACCGAAAAGTCTCCTTACTTTGACCTGGAGAAGAAATATGGAGTTGAGATAGTGTTCAGACCATTTATTAAGGTCGAGCCGATGTCAGCGAAAGATTTTCGTCAGCAGAAGGTTTCAGTATTAGATCATACGGCGATAGTGTTCACTTCACGTCATGCGATAGATCATTTCTTTACACTGTGTAAGGAACTCAGGGTAAACATTACAGAAAACATGAAGTACTTCTGCAAGTCCGAGCAGGTGGCCTTGTATATACAGAAGTACGTACAGTATAGAAAGCGCAAGATATTCTATCCAGAAACGGGAAGAATACAGGACCTCATACCTATCATGGTCAAGCATAAGACCGAGAAGTACTTTGTGCCACAGTCTTCTGCTCATACAGGCGAAATGAAGATGCTGCTTGAGGATGCCAAACTACAGCATAGCGAGGCAGTAATGTACTATACTGTGAGCAATGATTTTGGACCAGATGAAGCCTTTGACTATGACATGCTCGTGTTCTTCAGTCCAGAAGGTATTCACTCGCTGATGAAGAACTTCCCAGACTTCAATCAGGGCAATGTGGCGATAGCATGTCTTGGTACAAAGACTATACAGGAGGCAGAGAGCAACGGACTGAGAGTGGACTTGCAGCCTACGCCAGAGCTTCGTTCAGTGCCTGCCATGATTGAGAACTTTATCAAGACTAAGAAATAACATTTGTATTGATATAGACACAATGTCCGAAATCCTGACACGATGGGTTTCGGACATTGCTTTTGTATTAGGCCGTCTATACGCCATGACTGGGCGCAACGGGCAGGTCAATTATATACCAGATGATAATGGAAGAAAGGGTAAGAAACACATTAAGCAAGGCTGAGCGTCTCAATAGCAAGCTTGCTGTAGAGGCACTCTTTACCGATGGCGTGAGCGCACGGTGCATATATCCATTGCGGGCTACATACTTGGTATGCGACCAAGGCAAGGCACCTGTGTCTATACTGATCAGCGTGCCTAAGCGCAAATTTCGCCATGCAGTAGACCGCAACAGGATGAAGCGTCAGGTGAGAGAAGCGTACCGTGTACGCAAGCACAGGCTATGTGCGTTGATGGAGGAGAGAGGGCAGAGTCTTTCAGTGGCGTTTGTATGTGTGGCTGACAAGCCTTGCTCTTCATCAGCTGTAGCCAAGAGTGTAGCCAAGCTGCTCGGTCGTATAGAGGATAATATAATGCACAATGCATAATGCATAATGCATAACTGGCTTCGCTGAGTAAAGGTTGGCTTCGCTGAGCTAAAGTTCCGTAATGCATAATGTATGCATTATATCAACAAAAATACTCCTATGAACGTACTCAAGACCATATACAGGTGGATATGCAAGGGGCTGTCGTGGCTGTTGCTGCTCCCTATATATTTCTATCGCTACTGCATATCGCCATTGACGCCGCCATGCTGTCGATTTACCCCTACATGCTCGCAGTATGCGCTGCAAGCCATCAAGAAGCATGGTCCATTCTACGGCACATATCTCGCCATACGCCGTATCTTGAGATGCCATCCATGGGGCGGATCAGGATATGATCCTGTGCCATGATATAGTATCTTCCCCTTGAAGCCTCCGTATGGAGGAACTTCATACAGCACACATCTATGTTTGACATTCATACTCACAAGGCACATCCCGGCTCGGGATTCTCAATAGTCAACCTCCATTTGTCACAGCTTGACCACCTGCCTCATGCCGATGCCCATACAGCATACTCTGTAGGCATACATCCATGGGAAACGGCAGATGAGTCCCTGTGCATAGACAGTCTGATGGACAAGATAGCCTTGGCGGCTCGTAGTCAGTCTGTACTGGCGATAGGTGAGACCGGTATGGATAAGGTGCGTGGAGGGCAGATGAAGGTGCAGGAGGCGGTATTCAGGCGTCATGTCGACCTGTCGGAGAATGTTGGCAAGATGCTGATAATACACTGCGTGAAGGCAATAGACGACATACTACGCATACATCGTGAGATGCGTCCGAGCCAACGATGGGTCGTACACGGATTTAGGGGGAAGCCTCATCAAGCAATGCAACTGCTTGACAGGGGGATTGACCTGTCGTTTGGACTACACTACAATGAGGAGTCGTTGCTCTGTGCATACAGGGCTGGCAGATACTGGATAGAGACCGACGAAGCCCTCGACCATGACATATCGGACGTGTACGACAAGGTATCTCGTACTATAAGGAGAGGGATTGATACATGGTGATAAATCATCATGTAGAGTATGGGGAAATGCAGTTGTTAGAATGGTGTGTTTGCATCATACGTTTGATAACGCTTCAACATACGTATGACGAAGGCTCAACATACGTATGACGAAGCTTCAACATACGTATGATGAAGGCTCAACATACGTATGATACTTTTTTACAGATAAGGGCGACAATATTATGCTTATTGGTAAAGCATGGTCTTGTCGCCCTCATATATCTCCAGCAGTGGTATCATGACGAAGTCTCTCTCAAGCATGAGAGGGTGGGGAATGTGCAGTCGTGGAGAGTCGATGCACTTGTCTTCATATAGCAGTATATCAATGTCTATGATGCGGTCGTGGTATATGCCGTCGGTAGACTTGGCGGTCCTGCCGAGGTCACGTTCGATGGCTTGCGTGACGTCGAGCAGTGCTTCGGGCGTGAGATTGGTGTCGCAGGCAACACACGCATTGAGGAATGTGTTGTCGCTGTCATATCCCCATGGCTCAGTCTCGATAAAAGCGGACTGGCGCAGTACTGTGCCAATCCGCTTCTCTA
This sequence comes from Bacteroidaceae bacterium, assembly GCA_045597745.1. Classification (GTDB taxonomy): domain Bacteria; phylum Bacteroidota; class Bacteroidia; order Bacteroidales; family Bacteroidaceae; genus Minthosoma. The sequence goes on from JAZLKQ010000217.1 coordinate 5,763, forward strand.
TCTGTATGATGGCAGCATCGAGATTGTGATGCTTGTCGCCCAAGTTAGTGCCTAATGATAGATATGTGAGCATGTGTTAGTCTGTGATCAACATTGCGTCGCCGTATGATCCGAAGCGATAATCTTCCTTGAGAGCTACAGCGTATGCGTCCATTATCAGTTCGTAGCCGCCAAATGCACAGATGAGCATGAGCATTGTAGACAGTGGCATCTGCAGGTTGGCAACGAGTGAGTCGGCTACGGTGAAGTCGTATGGAGGGAAGATGAACTTGT
>JAZLKQ010000218.1:0-3420 GCA_045597745.1 Bacteroidaceae bacterium
ATGGCTCAAGACATGCCTGAATGAGTCCGTGTGCAAGTGATTCGAACTTAGCACGTGTGAGTGTCTTGACAAGGTGCTTTGGCACACCACCTGCAACTGTGATGTAAGGGAGGTTGATCTCTGTGCTTGAAGAAGATGAAAGTTCAATCTTTGCCTTCTCTGCTGCCTCCTTGAGACGCTGCATTGCCATTGGGTCGAGAGAGAGGTCTACTCCTTCCTCTGCCTTGAACTCGCCTGCCATCCAGTCGATGATTACCTGGTCGAAGTCATCACCACCGAGGTGAGTGTTACCATTGGTTGAAAGTACTTCGAATACTCCGCCACCAAACTCAAGGATTGAGATATCGAATGTACCACCACCGAGGTCGAATACTGCAATCTTCATATCCTTGTTAGCCTTGTCGATACCGTATGCAAGTGCTGCGGCTGTTGGCTCGTTGACGATACGCTTAACGTCGAGTCCTGCAATCTGGCCTGCCTCCTTTGTTGCCTGACGCTGTGAGTCAGAGAAGTATGCTGGTACTGTGATAACTGCTTCTGTCACTTCCTGCCGGAGATAGTCCTCTGCAGTCTTGTTCGTCTTCTGGAGGATCATAGCGCTGATCTCCTGTGGTGTGTAGAGGCGACCGTCAATGTCCACACGTGGAGTGTTGTTGTCACCCTTCTTTACCTCGTAAGGTACGCGTCCTACCTCCTGCTGAACCTGATCGAATGTCTCACCCATGAAACGCTTGATGGAGAATATTGTGCGCTTTGGGTTTGTGATTGCCTGACGCTTTGCAGGGTCACCTACCTTGCGTTCGCCACCGTCTACAAATCCGACGATTGATGGTGTTGTACGCTTACCTTCACTGTTAGCGATAACTTGTGGTTCGCTACCTTCAAATACAGAAACACATGAGTTTGTTGTTCCTAAGTCAATTCCAATAATCTTTCCCATAATTGTATTTTTTATTTAGTTTGTTTCTAATAATTGTTACTAATAAAATAAAATGTGTATTGGGGTAGTGTCGCCCCGCTACGCCATAGTATTAATCAAATGTCGTGCCAAAAGTGTTTTTCTTGTTTTTACTGCAAAAAATATTGGCACAGCAACTTTATACTGACAAAACAATGACATTTTGTCCCTGTAAGCAGTCCATATTGGCATTAAATACTGACAATATTTTGAAATATGGGGAAAATGGAGTTAATTCGCATACAAATATATGTGTTATGAACAAGAAAGACCCTATATATAATAAGGTAAAGCGTCAGTTCAACAAGGGATGTGTTGACTACAAACTGTTCGAGGACGATGATCGCATACTCATTGCACTTTCTGGAGGCAAAGATTCGCTCGTGCTTGTAAGGCTGCTCGCCGAGCGTGCAAGAATCTTTAGGCCGCGCATAACTGTAGAAGCTGCTCATGTCGTCATGGACAATATACCGTATGAGAGTGACCACACATATCTGCAGGAGTATTGTCTGGACCTTGGAGTGAGGCTGCATATACTGCACAGCAGATTTGACGAATCTACTGACAAACGCAAGACCAAGTGCTTCCTGTGTGCATGGAACAGACGAAAGGCGCTGTTTGAATTTGCTGAAGCAAATGGATTCAACAAGATTGCGTTTGGACATCACATGGATGACTTCCTCACTACCTTGTTGATGAACATGACATTTGACGGAGCCTTTGCTGCAATGTCTCCTATACTTCCCCTGCAGCACTACCCTCTTGCCATCATACGTCCTATGTGCCTCGTCGACGAACGCCTCATCATAACACTTGCCGAGTCTCTCGGATTGCAGAAGCAAAAGGTTAAGTGCCCATACGAGCAGGCGACAACCCGTTCGACCATGAACGCCCTGCTCCATCAGCTTGAGGAAATCAATCCGGAAGCAAGGTACAATCTATGGCGTGCCATGAGCAATGCAAAGGCAGACCAATTGCCTGCCAAGCCCCATCCGTAAGCATGACATTTTGCAGGCAATGCACTCAGGGCAAAACGGTATTTTACCCATTTACAACTACTTCGGACAACTTTTATCATCAATCATTCGTTACCTTATAAAAAATAATCGTAACTTTGCCCCCGATATTAATAGGTAGAAGACAACCCTATTGGACTCTCCCTCAACATATAGAGGCCTGGCGTCCGTAAAAAAACTTTATTTCATTATGTATTATATTTCCAAACGAATGGAAATAGCTGGCTGCCACAGCCTAAAGCTATCGTACAGAAGCAAATGCGAAAATTTGCACGGACACAACTGGATAGTTACCGTACATTGCAAGTCCAAGACCCTCAACGCAGACGGCATGGTAATAGACTTTGCACATGTCAAGGAACAGATCTTGGGATATCTTGACCATGGTAACTTCAACGAACTGCTACCATTCAACCCAACTGCAGAGAACATAGCCCGATGGATATGCGACAAAGTGCCTCATTGCTGGAAAGTTGAGGTACAAGAGAGTGTAGACAATATTGCCGTATACGAGAAAGACGAGTGATGGCTATGAGAGTCAACGAGATATTCTATTCGCTACAGGGCGAAGGACACTATACCGGCACTCCTGCAGTATTTGTTCGTATGTCAGGTTGCAACCTCCGATGTCCATTCTGTGATACCATCCATACATCATACAAGGAGATGACCGAAGAGCAGATTCTGGCGCAAGTGTCACAATATCCTGCCACGCATGTTGTCATTACAGGAGGCGAGCCTACCCTACAGATTACGACCTCACTCGTATCTCTTCTACACAAGGCTGGCAAATATGTACAGATTGAGACCAATGGCACCACCAAGTTGCCAGACGGATGCGATGTCGACTGGGTGACTTGTTCACCTAAGCAAGACGGCACCATACGCATACAACATATAGACGAGCTCAAAGTCGTATATATGGGCGATGGCCAACAAGACATGAAGCAATACGATGGCTATAAGGTCTCAGAGTATAGGCTACAGCCACTTGACAAAGGAGACGATGCTCGCAACGCTGAGATCCTCCAGCAGACCGTCAACTATATTCTACACAACCCTCAATGGAAACTTTCACTCCAAACCCACAAGATACTCAACGTAAGATGATACCACATACAGAACATAATACACAGCCAAAGGTCACAGATGCAGAGGTACGTTCTGCTATCGTGACCATATTGCGCAGCATTGGAGAAGACCCTGAGCGTGAAGGCATCAAGGAGACTCCAGACCGCATCATGCGAATGATGAAGGAACTCTTCGCAGGTTATGACGAAGAGAAGAAACCAACTATCACAACATTCAGCAATGATTCGCACACGACAGAGATGGTATTCGACTCTGGCGACTACTACTCCATGTGCGAGCACCACATGCTCCCATTCTTCGGACAATACTACTTTGCATATATCCCTAGTCCAGATGGACGTATACTCGGCATCT
>JAZLKQ010000219.1:0-5599 GCA_045597745.1 Bacteroidaceae bacterium
TCACCATGGCAGACACCTCCTCACGAGTCACGCTCTCCTGATGATTGTCTCCAGCCACAAGATGAGTGAAACGCTCGAGGAGCAATACTAATGGATAAGTAAGCAGCACAAGTACCTGTATCACTCTCGAAGCTGGTATGGCAAGCTTACGCCAATATGTCGAGCCGATAGTCTTTGGGAATATTTCAGAAAATACAAGTATAAGAAATGTAAATATACCTGACACTGCACCCACAAATGTAGCCGTCTCGCTATTGGCATAGTGCTCTGATGCATATACAGCAGCCTGAGAACCAACGAGTGACGCACCAACCGTGTTGGCTATAGTATTGATGATGAGTATCGCAGATATAGGTCTGTCTATATTTGTCTTATACTTCTTGAGCAGCCCCCACCCCTTTGCATTCTGAGTTTCAAGCGTCTGTATATATGAAAGTGGAGTTGACAATATTGTCGCCTCAAGTATTGAGCAAAGCCCAGAGATAAGCAGCGACAACAACATATATGTTATTATTAGTTCCATATCGAATGTGAGTTTAATTATAAGTTATAAATTGTGCACTAAACAAACATTCTGGAACAGACTTCTTCCTGAGCACAAGAAGTCTCCATAAGTATCATTACAACAATCTAAAGCGCACGGCGCCGAGGGATAACTATCCGAATCTGTCTTCATCTCTATTGATATACATTGGTTATTGACTGCAAAATTAACAAGTTTCTAATACATGACCAAAAGAAACGGCTATATTTTGTCTCCGTATGCCAAATCTCCAGCATCTCCAAGTCCAGGTACGATATAGGCATGTTCGTTGAGCTGAGGGTCGATAGCACCACACCACAACGTCACATCATCCCTGTCACCATACTTGTCCTTCAGGTAGTCAACACCCTGCTGAGACGCTATGACACAACATAGATGCACATGCGAAGGCTGTCCCTTAGTACGAAATGCCTCCAGCCCCAACTCCATACTACCTCCGGTTGCGAGCATAGGATCTGCTATGATAAGAGTCTTGCCCGTCAAGTCTGGCGAGGCCAAGTACTCTATCTTTATGCCAACCTCCTTACATTCCTTATCCTTATAATATCTGTATGCGGAGAGGAATGCGTTGCCAGCATTGTCATACACATCAAGAAAACCTTGATGGAAAGGCAGACCAGCACGAAATATCGTGCCGAGCACCACTCTGTCATCGCTTGTCGATACATGAGCCTGACCTAAAGGTGTCTGAACCGACTTGACTGAATATGAGAGAGTTTTACTCACCTCATACGCCATAGCATGTCCTATTCTGATAAGGTTCTGTCTAAATCTCATCATATCTTGCTGTACATTCACATCACGTAGCTCCATCAGGTACCTGTTGACCACTGTATTGCTGTCCGACATGTTGATTACTCTCATACAAAAAACGTATTTTGTTTGTTATAATTCCTGAACATTATTCTTTTATGACTAAAAGATATACATGGCAAAAATATAAATAAAATCTGAGAAACACGCATCATACGGAGGTATTTTTTAGGTTATGGTAAAAACACTTACAAGTAAGAACTGTTGTTTTGACAATGACATACTTTAAGCATAAAACCTATGGAAATGATATTCTCTATGCACAAAATCTATGGGCTGTACCATCAGCACGCCTATCCCCCATAGTGCCAAAATATCATTGCAAAAGATACATACGTTCGATTCGCCGTCATCGACCGTATGATGAGCGTTAATCGACCGTATGATTAAGCCTCGACGACCGCATGATTAAAATCAAGGGAATAAACGTGCTGATGTGTATGTAACTTTACCCACCTTATAACAAGGTCAAATTAATCAAGTGTGCAAAATAGTCCAATTTGTCATTTGTGTTTAGACTAAGGTATAAAGTTTAATAAAATCGGCATCATTTTAGGCTGTTTGTGATTGTATTTCTAAAAAAGTTGTAAATTTGCATAACAAAATAGTCTCAATCCCACAACAGCCAGTATGAGGACATTCAATACAGCGGGTACTTGTCGCCCTAATGAACATTATATGGTGGACATCACCGAGCGCTTGGAAATCATCCGTAAGATGGTTGCCAAGGGTGACTATTTCTGTATCAATCGTGGCAGGCAGTATGGCAAGACTACTACGCTGAAAGCAATAAGTAGTAGTTTCTCTAACGAGTACTGTGTATTCAGTCTTAGTTTTGAAGCGTTGGCAGATTCTGCATACGCAGACGAAGAGAGACTATATGCAGCCATTGTCTACCAGATGGCTGATGCATTCGAGTGGACTCCACTCAAAGGGCTTGACAAGGAGGTGGCTGAATATATTTCTGCATTTTCTGAATCTCACGACGAGACTTGCAGTGAAAAGGCGTTTTCTAAGTTTATCAGCAATGTCAGTCATCGCAATTCTAAACCTGTAGTTATGTTGATTGACGAGGTTGATCAAGCTGGTAATTATCCTTCATTCTTGAAACTTTTGGCTTTGCTCCGCAGGACGTATCTCGATAGAGATGTCAAACCTACTTTCCAATCCGTCATCCTCGCAGGCGTCTATGACATCAAAAACTTGAAACTGAAGATCCGCACCGAAGACGAGCATCAGTACAACTCGCCATGGAATGTCGCAGTTCCTTTTGATGTCGATATGAGCCTTTCGGCAAAGGGCATCGCTGATATGCTCACTGAATACAAGGCAGACCACAACTTGGCGTTTGATGAAGTGTTCATAGGTCAGATGATTCGTGACTATACTGCTGGCTATCCATTCCTTGTTAGCCGTATCTGCCAGATTATTGATGCAGAACAGTATACATGGGACAAGGAAGGTGTGCTGAAGGCAGTAAATGCCATATTGGTTGAACGTAACACACTCTTTGATAATATGATTAAGAAGCTGGACGAGTATCCAGAACTTAAACAGATATTAAAGGGCATCCTTTTCTCAGGTAAAGTTAAGTCTTATAATCCCGATGAGAAATACGTCCAGATTGCATCGATGTTCAATTACATATCCAATAAGGACGGAAAGATAGCCATCGCTTGTCGCATCATGGAGACTCGTCTTTATAATCTGTTTATCAGCGAAGAGGAAAATTCATCTTTCTTTAGGCAAGGACAAATTGACAAGAGCCAGTTCATCAAAGATGGTGTCATAGACATGGCACACCTCTTACGACGCTTTGTCGTTCACATGAACCAAACGTATAAGATGGATCATGACAACGAGTTCATTGAGAACGATGGTCGTAAGGTGTTCCTTACTTACCTGCGTCCAGTCATCAACGGCATAGGCAGCTATCACATAGAAGAACAAACACGTGACCATGATCGAATGGATGTGGTCATCGACTACCTCGGAAAGCAATACGTCATCGAACTGAAGATATGGCGAGGTAATGCATACAACGAGCGTGGTGAGGAACAACTCTGTCGCTATCTCGAATACTTCAACCTGCAAACTGGCTACATGCTTAGCTTCTGCTTCAACAAGACAAAGCAGTCTGGCCTGTTACCACCTGTCGAACTGAATGGCCGCACTCTGATTGAGGCGATAGTATGATTAAAAATAAAAACGTGCGGTCGATTAACGCTAATCGACCGCATGATTAAAATCAAAGGAATGTGCATAACTGCGCTCTTTCGTAATGTCCCCCTTTGGACTTAGAATGCTTTTTGTGCTACAGGTCAGGCGGAGCCCAAGGTTGTTGTAGCCGAAGTCGGGAATGCCGTTGTTGCGATGCGACGAGCGACAGCTCCTCGCTTCGCTGCCCCACCTTCCACCACGAAACACTCGGAAAGAACCGCTGGATGGTCCTGTAGGGTTGGTCTGTGCAGAGCTTTTGTAGTCTCCAAACCAGTCCTGACACCATTCCCATACGTTACCGCTCATGTCGTAGATGCCAAGTTCGTTTGCTTGTTTGGTGGCTACAAGGTGAGTCTTGCTTCCGCTGTTTCCAAAATACCATGCCACATCGTCAAGGTTGTTGCTTCCGCTATATTGATAGTGTTTGCTCTTGTTACCACCTCTTGCAGCAAACTCCCACTCGGCTTCTGTAGGAAGACGGAAGTGTTCACCTGTAAGAGTGTTGAGTTTCTCAATGAAATTCTGACAATCGTTCCAACTTACACGTTCTACAGGAAGATTGTTACCCTCAAACCTTGATGTATTACTTTCCATCACCGCCTTCCACAAAGCCTGGGTTACCTGAGTCTCTCCAATATAATAGTCATTTGTTATAGTTACTTTATGTGCAGGTTTCTCTTCATCCCATGGGTTCTCCATTTCGGATGTTGCTCCCATCGTAAAAGTGCCACCTTCAACCTTTATCATGTTGAATGAGACTCCATTGACGACAAAATGTTTTTTAGATTCGTTCATACGCTTTAATTCCGCAATACTTATGTCGATAAATTTATAATATCATGAGCTACAAAAATCACCATAGACTTTGCCATGCCATAATTTACACTTGTCTTAATGTTGCGACATATACAAGCAAAAACTTAACAAAACATGCTATTAAGTACAAGTATCTCTATGACAATGCAAACATACAAAATTCATATTACTCATTCAAACAAATCGCAGACATTTTTCTTTCGTCAAGAAGAGAAACCTTGTTTTCTCGCACCCTACACCCATATTACACCCTACCTTACACCACATATACACCTGACATACATCTATATACATATCATTGGTGTATGGGTGTAGGGCAAAACAACAAAAATGCAAGATGTGCGAACACGTATGCACGTATAATATGTGTACATAGATTACCGCTTTCGGTTGACATCCTTGCAAACGCTAAGCGCCAATTGATAGGCAACACACCAAAAGACATTCTATTATTCATTTTTACCTAACGGAATGTTGCATAAACAAAAAGTTATATCTATATTTGCAAACTTTCATCGACAATAGATTGTTAATAGCTGTAGATTCAGCTTATTAAACATTAGCGATTTAACAACACTTATTTTATCATTATACAATGAAGAAGGACAAGTCACTATATATATGGGTAATGTTAGCAGACCTCATACTGCTATGCATTGTCGCAACAGTTGTGTTCTTCATTTTCCAGCTTGTGTCACCAGCCAGCATATCTCCTCTCGGAGACTTCGTGCCGACACTTGTCATCATGATTGTCAGCTTCACAATAGCATTTTCACTATATCCTTCTCTTAGCCAGAACCGTATAGTATCTCCAGAAGATGTGGTCAAGCGTGTAGCATCCACTTCGTGCATATTTGCATTGTCGCTGACCATTCTCATCGTATTCCTCCACCCTTCCGACCACTTCCCAAGACATTTCCTTGTCGTATTTATCTTGACATTTGCTGTTGCACTTACGCTTGAACGTCTTGCCATACGTAAGTTCTTCATGTCAGCACGTGCCAAGAAGCGCAATGCCAACAATGTAGTACTTGTAGGAAACAATGAGTCTATACTGAAGATATACAGGTTGTATAGCAAACCAGTATATGGTTACAATATAGTAGCTTCTTTCTACGATGGAGACGATGCTCCAGAGGAGATTGCCGCTATCAGAAAGGGATGTGTCATAGACCTCTTCACATGGCTAACATCAAAGAACTATAT
>JAZLKQ010000220.1:0-9500 GCA_045597745.1 Bacteroidaceae bacterium
ATGGTATAGTGACCTGTTGCAGAATATAAGGCGAGCGTCAGAGTGCGCATAGATGCTCTCTATCTGTTCGGTATGAAAATCATGCAGTATCGGCACGGCGACAGCTCCGTAGGTGAATATGGCGTAGAATACCACTGCCCAGTTGGCGCTACTCCTGTCGCATATCGCAATCTTGTCGCCCCGCTCTATGCCTGCTCTATCAAGTAGTATATGCAGGCGCATGATCTGCTCAGCCATGGTGTGGCGGGTGTATGTCGTGGTGGAACCGTAGTCGGAGAATGCGGGGTAATCCCAGTCGTCACGTATGGACTGTGCGACTATCTGCATTATCTCCTGAGAGTATTTTGTATGGTTCGCATTGATATTGATATGCTTTGGATTGATAGTCATTGGCTATGGCTTGTTTGTTTGCTTTGTGTACAAAAATAGGCATTTGACGTTAGATAACAATAAAAAAAGGTATACATTACGATAAAAAGCATTATTTTTGCACAAACTAATCATATAAACTATTTGTAACTTATGAAAAAGACCCTTTTGCCAATACTTTTGCTCATTGCGTCCTTGTCCGCATTTGCTCAGGACAATCAGAAGACGGACACGGCAAGTATATGGCTTGATATCAATGGCGTGCGTGACCTTACTCTTGATAGCCTCAATATTGCCAATCAGGCAAGGCCGATAAGCGGCAGCAGTCGCAAGGGCAGCAATCCGGTGCTCTTCCTTGTCGGTAACTCTACCATGCGTTGTGGTACTCTTGGCAATGGTAACAACGGTCAGTGGGGATGGGGCTACTATGCACACAACTTCTATGACGACTCTAAGATCACGGTGGAAAATCATGCTCTTGGTGGTACAAGCCCACGTACATTCTACAATGCCCTATGGGCGGACGTGCTCAAGGGTATACAGCCTGGCGACTATGTGATGCTCGAACTCGGTCATAACGACAACGGACCGATAGACTATCAGCGAGCTCGTTCGAGCTATAAGGGCAAGGACGGCAACAGTCCTCTGTCTGATGACTCTGTAGAGGTGACAATACAGGAGACTGGCAAGCGTGAGGTGGTATATACGTTTGGCGGATATATACGCAGGTTCGTCAGCGACATACGCAATGCTGGTGCCACACCTATATTGCTCACTCTCACACCTCGCAATGCCTACGAGGAGAGTGATACGACCAAGATACAGCGAAAGCTCACCACCTTTACTCCATGGATCAAGGCGATGGCGCAGGAACTGCATGTACCATACATTGACCTCAATCACATATCTGCCAAGAAGCTTGAGGCTTACGGCAGATGGAAGACTGACTATCACTTCTTCATCGACAAGATACACTCAAGCGAGTTTGGTGCCAAGATGAATGCGACCTCTGCAGCAGAGGGCGTGCTTGCCTCTGACGATCCACAGCTGGCGCAGCTCAAGACGTACATCAAGGTGGACAAGGTGACTCCTCGACGTATAGACCAGAATCGTGTGAAGGGCAAGCCGATGGTATTCCTGACAGGTGACTCTACGGTCAAGAATGAGGACAAGAACGACAATGGTATGTGGGGCTGGGGTAGCCAGGCATATACGATATTCAACGAGAGCAAGTGTACTGTGGTCAATGCCGCCAAGGCAGGACGAAGCACTCGTACCTTCCTCGAAGAGGAGAGATGGGACGAGGTGTACAACTCTATAGAGCCTGGCGACTATGTGCTGATACAGTTTGGTCACAACGATATAGGCGGTATAGACAAGGAGAAGGAGCGTGGAGTCATTGCCACAGCTCAGGACACTTGCCACGTATACAAGCTTGCCTCTAATGGTCAGTACAAGGTAGTGTATTCGTTTGGCTGGTATCTGAAGAAGTTTATTCGTGATGTCGAAGAGAAGGGTGGCATACCTGTGTTGCTCAGCCTTACACCTCGCAATGAGTGGCATGGCGGCAAGGTAGAGCGTCGCAACGACACGTACGGCGAGTGGTATAAGGAAGTGGCGGCAGAGACTGGCGTGACGTTTGTAGATGTGCACAACATCACGGCGGATGCACTTGACAAGATGGGACAGGAGAAGGCTAAGGCTATGTTCAATCATGACCATACTCATACGAGCAAGGCTGGTGCCCAACTCAACGCCAAGAGTGTAGCGATAGGTCTGAAGAAGGCGAAGTCACCTCTCGCTAAGTTGTTGAAATAATCTCATAGAGAAGTATACATTATGAATATAGGAGATAAGGTACGCTTCCTTTCTGATGTCGGCGGTGGTATCGTCAAGGGTTTTCAGAAAGGCAATATAGTGCTTGTGGAAGATGAGGACGGATTTGAAATACCAGTTCCTCAGGACGAGGTCGTAGTGATAGATACAGACCGATACAACTTCAAGAAGAAGGAGACGCCTGCACCACCACAGCCTGTCGAGGAGAAGAAGGACTCTGCCATGATGAGTGGTAAGGACTATCTCAAGTCCAAGACGGTAAAGGGTGATGAGGACGATGAACTTGATGAGAATCTCGAAGCGCGCATCATACGTCTCGAGATGAGAGTCAAGTCGTTAGAATTGCGCCTCGAACGTCTTGAGGGCAATAAGAAGCAGGCGGACGCAAGGATCAGATTTAATAAGGAGAAGAAGAAACCCATCAACGAGATAGTAGAGGTTGACCTACATGCTCACGAGATACTTGACACAACGGCAGGTATGTCACCTGCTGACATTAAGGAGTACCAGTTGAAGGTCTTTCGTGACACCATGAACGAGCACCTCAAGGAGAAAGGGCGGCGTATCGTCTTTATCCATGGCAAGGGCGAGGGTGTACTCCGCAAGGCTATAGAGACAGAACTGAAGTACAGTTACAAGTCATGTACATATCAGGACGCTTCATTTCAACAGTATGGATTTGGAGCTACTATGGTCATCATTCATTAATGCATAATGCATAATTCGTAATGCATAATTCATAATTTAACGATTTGTATGGAAAAGCGAGAAGCATTTAAGATGTTCCTTAAGCCAGGCTTTAAGGAAGAGTACAAGAGACGTCACGCTGCGTTGTGGCCAGAGATGAAGGCACTGTTGCAGGAGGGCGGAGTATATGACTACAGCATATATCTCGACGAGGACACTAACATACTGTTTGCCTTTCAGAAGACGAAAGGCGAAGGCGGAAGTCAGGATATGGGTAACCTCGAGATAGTGCAGAAGTGGTGGGCATACATGGCTGACATCATGGAGACGAACCCAGACAATTCGCCAATATCCATTCCATTGCCAGAGATGTTTCATATGGATTGAATGGAAGCACGTTTTGTGTAAAGCATAAGATGAGGGCTAAGGTAGAGCATGACTTACCTTAGCCCTCATCTTATGTCGTCGTCAAGCACCTGTCGTCACATGATGAAGTCATGGCGGCAGATGCTGCACTTACTCATCCCTGTACCAGTCTGCGTACATGATATAGTGCTGCGCTATGCCGATGTTGAGTTCCTTTGCCTGCTCAGGATCCACCTTCTTGATAAACTTGGCAGGTACTCCTCCCCATAGTTCTCCATCACCTATCTGAGTGTTCTTGAGCACAAGTGCTCCTGCTGCTATTATCGCTCCCTCGCCGATGACGGCATTGTCAAGTACTGTGGCTCCCATGCCGATGAGGGCTCCGCTCTTGACTGTACAGCCGTGGAGAGTGACATTGTGACCTATAGTCACGTCGTCGCCAATCTCTATTGCCGCCTTCTTGTACAGGGTATGTAGGCATGAACCGTCCTGTATGTTGACACGGTTGCCAATCTTGATGTAGTTGACATCTCCACGTACTACTGCATTAAACCATACTGTACATTGGTCTCCCATCTGTACATCACCAACGATTGTCGCATTCTCGCTGAAATAGCAGCCTTCGCCCCACTGTGGCGTAAGTCCGCATACTGTCTTAATAAGTGCCATAATGATACTGTCTATTCGTTCTTTTGGGTTTCGCCCCAGATGTCGTCTGCACTCAATGACTCAGACCCGTTGTCTCGTCTCTTTGCGCCAAACGAATCGTCGTCATCGATCGTTTCTGAGGTGTTTACATTGATAAGATATTTGTCTATATTGATACTGTATATGTATGCTTTTGGCGTAATGTATGTTCTCTTCATGTCATGATGTGTTTGCTTATTTGACAATAAATTTGTGACCTCCCTGTATGTATATGCCTGGTGCGAGGACGGTACGATTGACTCCCATCTTCTGCCCATGCAGGTTGTAGATGTAGGAGTCTGCCGCCTGCTCGACGATATGTGTGCTGATGCCTGTATAGTCATCTGCCCACTTGACGGCAAGTCTTGCCTTGCTGCCTGATGCGGACGAGTAGCGGAAGTATGCACGGAAAGGATCGCACTTGCTACCTGTCTCGCTTGCCTTGCGGAAGTCACCATATTTAGTAGAGAACCCGTAGTAGTTGTATACTCCATCAGTAGCCTTTATAGTAAGTGGAGTGTATGTACCATAGAATCCAAAGCTGCCCTCAGCCACGACGGCTTTTGCCTTGCGCACTGTCACATTGTGGTCTGTGAGCAATAGAGCCACTGCGTCGTCTGTGCTGTAGTCTGCCTGACGTACGAGGTAAGGGGTGTTTGGCTTGATATTGCCTGCAGAGACATCTGTAAATGTCACTTCGCCAGTGGACTCGTCAAACGCTGACATCTCCATGACCTTTAGCCCTATTGCTGTAGGGTCGAAGGCGTATGGGAGGTATAGCGTAGCGTAGAAGTCCTTTTTGACAGACGCTGCAGAACGGTCGTATGTCACTTGATTGGCAACGAATGATACTGGTGCCGAGAATGGTATGCCATCTGTGATGACGAGCTTTTCGCATGAATATGACGTGCCATTCTTTACTATGATGTTATCGCCAGATATTCCTGCTGAAGCGTCGACTACCGCTACCTGATTGCTTGTCAGTACGATGTCGGACTTGCCGTATACGTTCTGGCTATTAGTCTGCTGACCATTTGTGTCAAAGACAAGCACCTCTGCAGGATATGTCACTCTTATGCCGTATATGTTGATGCCGCTGTCACCACTATAGATGTAGATAGTGCCACCATTGCCTTGATAAGTGTATGTGGCTTTCTGAAGGTCATTGTCGGTAGTCATCAGCGTATGTTCAGCTCCGTCATTGATCTTGAGTTCTCTTGTTGCTGAGTTATTGCCCGATACAGCCCATACGTCAATAGTGCAAGGCCCTGTCACAGTGAAGTTGACATTGCGACTTGATGTACTACCAGTGCCACCGAACTGTAGACGATGGGTAAACGAGATACTCTCGTCATTGTCTGTCTTGCTGCTTCTGTTTACGCTGATAGCCTTACCGCTTGCCGCCATGATGTTGAGACCGTCAACAGTAGCTGATGCTGTATATGAATCCTCATATCCATTGTCGAATGTCCAGAACTTGTTTTCGACAACCTTGACGTTGATGCCTTCCTCGTCATCATCATCTTCTTCATCATCAGAAGGATCGTCGACGGATGACACTTCAGGATAATATTCCTCGAACGCCTCGTCAGCATTCATGCGCTGTGCCTTCACTAAGTCCTCAACGAGCCAGTTGGCATATACCTCAAGATTAGTATAGTAATGCTTTTCGGAATCGAGTGTGTAGAGGTTGGCGTCGGTTGCGTCATTAGGATTGAGTCCGTTGTCTTCCTCAAAGTCGTCAGGTATACCGTCGCCATCACTATCGGTTTTTGCCGTGCCAGTAAGCAGTGGCCAACCGCCAGCATCGCTTGGGGTGTCGATAAATCCATTAGTAGATCCATTGCTACCCGTAGTAGAAGTGGTGCCGTTCTTTGCGTCATTGCAGACTCTCGTATCTACCGCATCACGGGCAAACGACGCTCCTGAATAAGACACCACCCTGTCGAATGCGTTTGATGCACTGTGGAGCGCAATGGTAGTGTAGTCTGTATACGTGCTTATCCAACTGTTGTCTTTGTATATTGATGCACTCGAATGGTCTGTTATCCACTTGTCGTATGTTATGCCTTTGCTGTCCATGACGATGGCAGATAAGCACGTGTTGTCATTGCTGACAGTAGATGAGCCGTACATGTAGTTGCCGGCTATGTAGAAGTCGCCTGGCACAATATCCTTACCGTCCGAACCGTTGCAGTTGGTACAATAAGTCGTAGGATTGAGCAGGCGGTCTTTGTCGGAAGTTGATGGACCATACTTGTAGTAGTTGTTGACCATATTGTGCTTCTTGGACGTATAGCCGGGCTTGTTCTCTCCACCGTACGAACTATTGCCACCCCAGTTGTATACCACATTGCACATATAATCCACAGGACCTGCGAGAGTCGATACATATCCATGGTCGAATCGTGGGTTGCGGCTGTCATGATGGGCTATCAGATTGTGATGAAACGATGCACGTTCACCTCCCCATATACCGCCATAGCCATGGTTGCCCTTCTCGTGTACAGACCTACGTAGGCTCTCTGAGAGTATGCACCACTGCAGGGTGAAGTCTCTGTTGCCGTAGAATGTACCGCACTCGTCCACACACCAGCTTACGGAGCAGTGGTCGATGATGATATTACGACATTCGCCTCCATCCTTGTGGTAGGAGTTCATGGCGTCGTCCTCAAAGGCCGTGTTGCTCAACGCCTCACCTTTACTATAGTAACGTTTGCCTTCGTCACCCATTCGACAACGTATGAATCGGATGATGACATTGTTGGCATTGATGCCCAATGTATAGTTCTTCAGGCAGATACCATCTCCCGGTGCTGTCTGACCAAGTATGGTGATGTCGCCGTAGGCAATCTTGAGTGGGCATTTGAGTTCGATAGTTCCCGCCACGTCAAACACTACTGTACGAGCTCCTGATCGGGTGATAGCATAGCGTAATGTACCTGGGATTGGATCCTCTTTAGTGTAATTAGGGCTATAGTCCGCATCTTGGATATAGTCGTCAAGACGGGTCACATGATAGACGGTGCCACCACGTCCACCTGTGGTAAATCGTCCGTAGCCCTCAGCTCCAGGGAATGCGGGGGCGGAGGTGAACTGTGCCGCAGCTTGCCCATAGCAGCAGATGATGGCACACAATGCCATCAGAGTCTTTGTAAAAGTAGTTTTCATATCAATAGTAGTTAGTTTTCTTTCAGTTCAAATGTTCTTTGCTTTCGGTTCAAATGCTCTTTGCTAAATGTTCTATAGAGCAATGTGTTTGGTTGTGCCAACCATATATGTATGTCGCGTTCAGCCTTTGTCGTTGGTTTATATAGCCTTTGTCACTTCACAGAGCCATTGGCGATGTTCCTCATCCAGACGAGGGGACAGACGGTCATATACCGTCTGCTGGTAGTTGTTAAACCACTCTATCTCCTCTGCCGTAAGCATCTCCTTGATGATTGGAGTGGTGATGATAGGGCAAAGGGTGAGATGTTCGAACGTATAGTAAGGTCCGAATGTGATGCCTTCAGCTTCTGCTCCATCGTATGGCTTTGCATCTGGTGATGTTGCCTTGCAGTGAATGCCGGAGAAGTCTGCGTTGACTACAAGCATAGTGTCCTCATGACGTACACCATGACTGCCTGATATGTAGATGCCAGGCTCATCGGTGATGATCATGCCAGGAAGGAGTGGGGTAGGTCTCCACTGCATACGGAACTGGTGCAGGTCGATGCCTTCATGTACGGACATAAACTGTCCGACGCCATGTCCTGTGCCGTGCAGATAGTTGATGCCGTACTGCCACATAGGTATACGTGCAAGTGCGTCGAGCTGTGTGCCACATGTACCCTTAGGGAATACCGCCTTACCGAGATCTATCCATCCACGGAGGACAAGTGTGTAGTCGCGCTTCATCTCCCATGTGAGTGGACCGAGAGGTATGGTACGAGTGATGTCTGTAGTGCCGTCAAGGTACTGTCCGCCAGAGTCTATGAGCAGCAGTCCTTCTGCCTTGACTGGTATGTCGGTCTCTGGTGTCGGATCGTAGTGTACGATAGCACCATGATGTGCATATCCCATGATGCTCTCAAATGATATGCCCATGCAGAGAGGCTGTTCGAGGCGGAATTGCTCGAGTTTGGCACTGAGAGAAAGTTCTGTCTGACCTCCCTTAGGCACATTGTCGAGTGTCCACTTCATCCACTTCACCATTGCGACACCGTCTTTTTCCATGGCATTGCGGTAGCCGTTGATCTCTGTCTGATTCTTGAATATCAGCATCTTGCCTATTGGAGAGTCGCACGATATAGGGGACGGTATAGCCTCATACACGGCATAGTTGGTCTTGTTGGGCTGTATCTGTACTGGGATAGTACTTGTGGACAGGTCGTCAATGATACTGTCGTATGGCCTGACGCTCACCCCTTCCTGAAGCAGATAGCTGGCTACGTCGTCAGTCACCTTCTCCTTATTTATATATATAGTGGCAGATGTTGGTGTGATGACGAGATAACTTACTACAAATGGTGTGTAGAGTATGTCGTCGCCACGTAGGTTGAGCGTCCATGCTATCTCCTCGAGAGCACTAACGAGCAATGACGAATTGCCAATATGCTCTCTGATGCGTGCTATCTTGCTACTGGCACTTTCGCCTGCATATTCCAACCCTTGTACAAACGCCTTGCTGTCAGGTACAGCTGGTCTGTCTTCCCATATCTTGTCGTATGGGTCTATGTCAGTCCTTAGTGTCAGTCCATAACGACTGAGCATGTCCTTGAGCTCCTGTACGGACGATACAGTATTGACCCAGCCGTCGACAGCCACGACATCGCCGCTATGGAGTACGCTGCCGAGCCATTCGGCTATGGTAGGAGTGCCTTCGATGCTCTCCTTCATCAGCGTGTAGTCTGTGCCGTCCAGCTGCTCAGCCGCCTGCAGGAAGTATCTTGAGTCAGTCCACAGCGCCGCCTTGTCTGTAGTGACGACCGCTGTGCCGGCAGAGCCAGTAAATCCTGATACCCACCGACGAGACTTCCATCTGTCAGGTACGTATTCGCCCGAGTGAGGGTCTGTGCTTGGTGTGATGAAGGCTGATATGCCTTCTGACGCCATAAGCTGGCGAAGCTTTTGCTCCTTTGCTGATGTCGTAATGCTCATATTGTAGGAATGTTTACTATTCAATCAAAAGTTGTTTATGTTGCAAAATTACTAAAATTTATCGTAATGATGTAAAAAACACCTCCGATAATTGGTTTTGATAAAATAAAAGGATAAATTTGCGAAAACATTTCAAATCATTAAATCTAAATTAATATGGCATTCTTAACAGACGAAAAGCTCGTTATCGTTGGAGCTGGTGGTATGATCGGCTCAAATATGGCTCAGACAGCTATGCTTCTTGGGCTTACTCCAAACATCTGTCTTTATGATATCTTCGAACCAGGCGTACATGGTGTGGCAGAAGAAATGTATCATTGCGCATTCCCAGGGGCTAACATCACATGGACAACAGATCCAGAGGAGGCATTCACTGGTGCTAAATATATAATATCTTCAGGTGGTGCTCCACG
>JAZLKQ010000221.1:0-1342 GCA_045597745.1 Bacteroidaceae bacterium
TGGATGGTGTAGATGCTGTCTACTCAATGCTTCAGATGCCTCCAGGCATTCCTGTTGCTACCGTGGCAATCAATGGTGCACTCAATGCTGGTATACTCGCTGTGCAGATGCTTGCATTGTCAGATGAGGCTCTTGCAGAGAAGTTTGCTGCTTACAAGGAGAATCTCAAGCAGAAGATTGTCAAGGCTAATGCAGACCTTGCAGAGGTCAAGTATAAGTTTAAGACCAATTGATTGAGTAATCCATAATGGGCATGAAGCCCGTAACAACACGCATTTGTCATGATTGACTTATTCAATTATTACCGTCGTTGGAGTACCGAGGTCAATGTGGGTGGCGTACTGCTTGGCAGTGTATATCCAATACGTGTGCAGTCGATGGCCAATACATCGACGATGGACACAGAGGGCTCTGTTGCCCAGGCCAAGCGAATAGTTGACGCTGGTGGCGAGATAGTCCGATTTACCACACAGGGTCAACGAGAGGCTCAAAACATGAAGAACATCAATGCGGGGCTTCGTTCTGCAGGTTATGATGTGCCTTTGGTGGCAGATGTCCATTTCAATGCAGCAGTAGCAGATACAGCGGCAACAATATGTGAGAAGGTACGTATTAATCCGGGCAATTATGTTGACCCTGGACGTACTTTCAAGCATTTGGAATATACAGACGAGGAGTATGCAGAGGAGATTAAGAAGATAGAAGCCAAGTTCATTCCTTTCCTAAATATATGTAAGGAGAATCATACTGCCATACGTATAGGCGTCAATCACGGTTCGTTGTCAGACCGCATTATGTCCAGATACGGAGATACGCCCGAAGGTATGGTAGAGTCATGTATGGAGTTCTTGCGTATATGTGTCAGAGAACACTTCACTGACGTCGTTATTAGCATCAAGGCAAGTAATACCGTTATCATGGTACGTACTGTTCGTCTGCTTGTGACCGTAATGGAGAAGGAAGGCATGGCATTCCCTCTTCACCTTGGTGTCACCGAAGCTGGTGAGGGTGAAGATGGGCGCATCAAGTCTGCAGTGGGCATAGGTGCATTGCTGTCTGACGGCATTGGAGACACGATCCGAGTCAGTCTAAGCGAGGCTCCCGAGCATGAAATTCCTGTTGCACGAAAGCTCGTTGACTATGCTATCAACTCTCGTCTTGGCAGCAAGTTGCCTATCAACGAATATATTCTTCCTGACGAATATCACTATCTGAGACCAGAACGCCGTAAGACCACCGTGGTGCGTCCACGTGGTTGGTATGAGGCTAATGGTCAGGAGGTAGTTGCAATAGGTGGCGACAACCTGCCGATAGTGCTCAACGAAATACCTGTCATGGGTGC
>JAZLKQ010000222.1:0-1301 GCA_045597745.1 Bacteroidaceae bacterium
CTATCCTGTACTGCTGTCACATCGCCTTCTTCAACATATACGAGCAGAGCTTCGCCAACGGAGTTGTTTTGCATAGCCTTGAATGTTGCTGAAGACTTACCGTCCTTGATAGTTGTGGACTCTGCAAATACAGGTGCGCCAAGTTGGCAACGGATGTCAGACAAAGTGGCTTCGTTGCTTGATGACAGGAAGTTGGCTATAAGCAGATAGTTAGACTTGTCAGGGTCTGCTGCTATGACGGCATTCCATCCTTGTGGTACCTTGTCTGTGAGAACTTGAAGTTGAGAGTCGAGTTCCTTTGTGGTCTCTGCATTAACTCGTGAGTACCATACGAGATTGCGTCGGTCAACGATATCGCCAGACTTGAACGAACGTGAAGTGTTGGAGTATGCAGGATAGAACTTAGAGGTATAAATAGAGTTGTTGGCTCCTCTATCTCCAAATGCCATCTTCTTGCCATTATGTCCGACAATACCAAGTTCGTTATCGATGTTTGCCCATTGAGACTCCATGACAGTAAGCTTGCTTCCGTCAAGTTGCTTGTGAGTGTCTGTATAGTAGATGGTGCGCTGTACCTTCATCAGCTCGTCTGTAGATATAGCCATAAGTCCGCCCTTCTCAGCAGTGATGGTTCCGGAAGCCTTGCCAGTGACGTAGTCAAGATATATGAATGCGTTGCCTGGAGTAGAGTAGATGGCAAATCTGTTGTTGAGTGATGCGCCGTTGGTGTTGATTTCACCGTTCATAGTGTAAGCATTGCCATTCAGCTTGTATACACCTGATGTTACGGGTGATGCATCTGTGCTCTTGCCGCTTACCTCATACCAACCAAGTATGTTACCTGTATTGTTGGCACGATAAGGTACTATGATCTTGTTCTTGTCCACACTGTTGGAAGCAATATATCCTGTGTAGCTCTTTAGTCCATTAGACCAAGAGAAGCATGTGAATCTGTCGTCTGTTGCTGCTCTGACGATATTCTGACAAGGTATAAGACGAGCTTCTGAATACTTCTTGTTGAAGTCGTCCCACTTGGTAGGTGTAAGGTCGTCTGTTGACAATACGTCATGCATAAGATACGTCATCATGACACGGTGACCCTCAACGCCCATACGTCTTGCTCCAACGTCTGCTCTGAGCAACCAGCTTCCGTCGGAAGTAGTCTTTTGACGTGCCTTGATATACTTGTAAGCAAGATTTTCGAGCATGAGAGCGTTGGCATCACGCTGGAAACATGCTTGTGTAGTGTAGCTTGTAATCTGATCGTATAGGAAGAGTGACCAGTCGTTACCATTTGGCAT
>JAZLKQ010000223.1:0-2297 GCA_045597745.1 Bacteroidaceae bacterium
GAGGATACAAGTGAGAGAGAGGTGGTCGCCGATGAGCCAAATGTTAGTACCCCACTCTATGATTGGGTCGTAAGTAGAGAGGTCGTCTATCCAAAGGAAGCTTTCGCGACGGAGCTGGATGGCATTAGGCACGAAGTTGAACATCGCAATCCAGATAGGCATCTGAATGAGCATTGGCAGACAGCCTGAGAGCGGACTCACTCCGTACTCCTGATACATCTGCATCATAGCCTGCTGCTTCATCATTGCGTCTTCCGGCTTGTCGTACTTCTTTGTAGCCTCGTCGAGTTTCGGCTTCAAGACGCGCATCTTTGCAGACGACATGTAGCTCTTCTTGACCATAGGGAATGTGATGAGCTTGAGAAGCATCGTGATGATAAGAATCAC
Organism: Bacteroidaceae bacterium; assembly: GCA_045597745.1. Taxonomy (GTDB): domain Bacteria; phylum Bacteroidota; class Bacteroidia; order Bacteroidales; family Bacteroidaceae; genus Minthosoma. The sequence goes on from JAZLKQ010000223.1 coordinate 388, forward strand.
AATACCCATTGGAATGCCCATAGAAGTGAGCCAGTCGAACACATAGATTGTGAACCAGCGGTTGATAAGACGAACGAGTGGCCATCCGAGATAGATAAGCTTATGAAGTTCAAGATCTTTTGTCTCAGCAAATTTGCTCTCTTCGTTCATATCCTGAAGCAGGCGGAAGTCGGTTGGACCGTAGTAGAACTCAAACTCTGTTGGCTGTGCGCCTGTAGGGTCGAAGTCAGCCTTTACGTTTGACTCAAGGTTCTTCAGATAGCCACTGCCCTTTTCGTCGCAGAGCGATGTGAACTTACCATCCTTGCCGAAGTTGTTCTTCGCAATCATTACAGTAGAGAAGAACTGGTTCTTGTATGCTATCCAGTCGATAGTCTCATCCTCATCGTCCTGTGCCTCGTCAGTATAGTTGCCAGTCTCAGAGAGGTAGTCCGTGCCACCGTCAGTATAGTGGTATGTAAGGCTTGAGTAGCGGTTCTCAAACATGAAGCCCTTCTCCTGCTGACGCACATGGTCTTTCCAGTTGATAGAAAGGTGCTTATAGTCAGGCGCAAACTGTCCGTCCATGCCTTCTGCCTTGAGAGACATGCCAAGAAGATAGGTGTCGCTGAGTTTATAATCGAGAATTATCTTGCCGCCATCCTTCACACCAGCAGTGAAAGTGACTGTAGAATCCGTCTTGTTCGTTGCAACAAAGACGAGGTCGGAAGTATTGATGTTTACCGACTTTGCCGCAAGCGTATAGGAAAGCTGCTGATCCTTGGCATCAAAAAGCACGACACCATCCTTGCCTTCCATGTTCTGATATTCCTTGACAACAGCCTTCTGAACAGTTGCACCCTTTGTTGAGAGTGTAAGTTCTACCTTGTCATTCTTGAGCACTACGTTCTCTGCCTTAGCATTGGCAAGGGCAGAATCCTGAAGCAGGGCAGCAGCCTTAGACTGTTCCGCACCCTTCGCTGTCTTGGCGGCATCCGACTGTTTCTTAGCAGCCTCCAACTTGGCAGCAGCGATAGAGTCCTGCTTCATCTGAGCAGCAATCTCCTCTTCCGATGGTTTAGTGTACCAGCTGAAGCCTATGAGCACCAGCGCGATAAGTATAAATCCGGTAAGTGTATTCTTGTCCATTTCTGTTTTTAGTTATTATTTCTAGTATGGCTTGCCAATCGTGAGTGAACCTTCTGGGGGCCTTCGCATAAGCACAAACCGTGCGCAAAATTAGGAAAAATAATTATATTCTGCAATTTTTTATATTCTTTTAACGCAATTAACTTCAAAAACTTTGTCTTTTTCAAATTTATAATTAATTTTGCAGCGCAGAATACACAATAATAATATACAGTATGACACGAATTAACACACTGATAACCCTTATCTTGCTCTTGGCTTATTCTTCCATAGCATTGGCGGAAGACGTGGACACGACAGCCTCTGAAACAGCAAAATACAAGCTGTTTTCGCCACTTACATACTCCCGCCAGGCTATCAGCAAAGTATTCGACTTCAACACTCCTGCAAACAGAAGCGCATCAAACTCCGACGAGATGGCAGATCAGGCACTTGTCAACACTTACCTGAACCGTCCGGACCTCGTATGCGTGACCGATGCTACACTGTCAGAAGTACAGGACATACCGACAGCTATATCAAAGCCTATCGAGTATAAGGTGGAGATATTGGACCAGAACATTGACATTATCGATGACATAATACCAGAAGATCCGACACACATATTCATAGAAAAGCCCAACTTCTGGACCATCAAGGGCGACTACCACCTACAGTTCCTACAGAACTACGTATCGAGCAACTGGTACAAAGGCGGTGAAAGCAGCTATTCATTCGTGGCGAACGGCACGCTGGAAGCCAACTACAACAACAAGTCAAAACTCACTTGGGACAACAAACTT
>JAZLKQ010000224.1:0-1520 GCA_045597745.1 Bacteroidaceae bacterium
TGGATGACGTGAGGGCAAGCTTGTTGCGCTCTGTAAGCATATTGATGAGACTTGACTTGCCCACATTAGACCTGCCGATAAATGCGTATTCAGGTATGTCTGACTTAGGACACATGTCAGCTCTTGGACTGCTGCACTTAAATTCTGCTGATTTTATCTTCATATAGCTATTAGTATTATCCTTCTATTTCACTAAGTTCAAGCCATCGCATCTCCTTCAGCTCGAGTTCGTCGTTGAGTATAGGCAACCTCTTTGACAGTAGAGTTATCTCCTCGACCGATGTAGTGCCACCACATAGTGTCTGTTCGATGGTGTGCTTCTCTTGTTCGAGTGCCGCCATGTCAATCTCGAGCTGTTCGAGCTCTTTCTTTTCCTTATATGTGAGCTTTCGTACACGATTGGTGTTGCGTACATTAGAGGCTGTATTGCTGTTGGGCTGAACTTTGTTGCTCTGCTCCTTTTTCTTTGTCTCGATCTTGTCTCGCTCTGTACGCCACTCTCTGTATTGGCTGTAGTTGCCAGGGAAGTCCCTGACGTCGCCTCCACCCTGAAATACCAGCAGGTGGTCTACGACCTTGTCCATGAAGTATCGGTCGTGGCTCACTATGATGAGACAGCCCCTATACTGCTTGAGGTACTCCTCGAGTATCTGGAGCGTGACGATGTCAAGGTCGTTAGTCGGCTCGTCGAGTATGAGGAAGTTAGGATTCTTCATCAGCACAGTACAGAGGTACAGACGTCGTTTCTCACCTCCACTGAGTTTGTAGATATAGCTGTACTGTTCATCTGGAGAGAAGAGGAAGTGTTGCAGAAACTGACCTGCAGACAACTTCTGTCCATTGCCCATGTCGACATATTCGGCAATGTCTCTTACAGCATCAATTACCTTCATGTCTTCCTTAAACGACAGTCCGTCTTGCGAATAGTAACCGAATCGTACGGTCTCGCCAATATCGATGGTGCCGCTGTCTTGTGGTACGAGCCCGAGCAGCATCTTGATGAAGGTAGACTTGCCTGTGCCGTTGTTGCCTACTATGCCCATCTTCTCGTATCGTGCAAAGTTGTAGTTGAAGTCTTTTAAAATGACTTTTTCTCCAAACGCCTTTGATACGTTAGTTGCTTCAAATATTTTGCTACCTATGTATGTACTTCCCATCTCGAGCTTAACGCTTTGAGAGTCAATGCGTCGTTTGGCGACCTTTTCGAGTTCGTAGAACGACTCTATGCGATACCTCGCTTTGCTTGAACGAGCACATGGAGTGGAACGCATCCATTCGAGTTCTGTGCGGTATAGATTGTTAGCTCTCTGAATCTCAGCGTTGAGGTTGTCAATACGTTCTTGCCTCTTGTTGAGATAGTAGCTGTAATTGCCGTTATATCCGTATATGGTGTGGTCGTCCATTTCGATGATGGAGTTGCACACGCGGTCGAGGAAGTATCGGTCATGAGTTACCATGAGTATGGACATTGTGGTACGGCTCAGATAATGTTCGAGCCACTCTATCATCTCAAGGTCAAG
>JAZLKQ010000225.1:0-4449 GCA_045597745.1 Bacteroidaceae bacterium
TGGGGTTGGGGCGGTGACTGTGACGGTTACTTCATCCTCACAAGCGACTACGATCTCATGGCAAGTGCAGGCCAGGGCGGCAAGCAGAACTCACCAGAGCGCCAGACAGCTGTCATCGGCATCCAGCGCCCAAAGTCTAAGAAGGCTGCTCCTTCACTCTACTGCCCACGCGGATTCATGCTCGACTACGAAGTTGTTGACCGTGAGACTACTATCACATTCCATGGCGACCTCTTCAGCAACGCAGGTACTACTACAGACGTAACAGTAGGTCTCAAGTTCACTAACGAAGAGCACACATACTACGTTACAGCTTTCACTCAGAACGGCGTTAAGCCTAAGGGCGGTTGGGATCGCTTCACACTCAAGGCTGCTGACATCGAGCGCAACGGCAAGTACAAGGTCACTCCAGTATACCGCGCTGTAGACGCTAAGGAATGGAAGGAAGTTGAGATGGCACAGGCTACAGAGCAGCAGTACATCGCTATCGCAGGCAAGGGGCCAACTCTCACCCTCGCATCTGAAGCTTACCTCGCATCAAGCAACAACGCAGACCCTGACAATATGGAAGTTCGCTTCTCTATCGAGGCTCTCTCAAAGGTTGAAAACACTCACGTAGTAGCATTCATCTACCCAGAAGAAGGCGGTCAGTCAGTAGGTTTCTTCAACACAAAGGTTGACATGGAAGCAGGCAACAAGGCTAACGTCATGCTCACAGACCTCAAGATGCACAAGTCTGGTGACAAGCTCGTAGCAGGCAAGAAGTACATGATCAAGGTTAAGAACTACACAGACGGTACATACCTCGCCAACTCTGACCTCAACGACATCCACTTCACAGTGGTCAACAAGGCAAAGGATGCTGACTACAGCAACGACATCGCAGCAGGCAAGAGCGACCTCATCAACGTCAACGGTCTCCTTATCCGCACATTCGTAAGCAAGTAAAGATCATAAAAAGCAAACATAGAAATTTCTTTTTTTCATTAGTTGAGAATTGATTATACTTTAAGGCTCTCCCCTATGTGGATAGCGGAGAGCCTCTATTATTGGGTGGGAACTTATCCTGTCAGTTTTATACAAGTTATTTCCAATCCAACTGCCTAAATGTTTGTTGCTACGACTTAAGGCGGTCAATTAAATAATCATACGTTGGTGCATCTTTGTAGATAAAACCATACTTCATCTGTTCATAGTCATTACGCAGATCTACATCAATCTCAACAGGTGGAACAAAGGAAATAGTTTGAGGACTATGAGTTGTATAATCCAATCCAGCCCAAGCTGTGAAGGCTTTACGATGCGCAACAATCTCATTGTACATTGCATCATTATTGATTGCTTCTGTCACAAACGGTTTATCCATCATCTTCACAATATCGTACATGTGGCGAGTAAGTCTATCTATGCGCGAGCAACCGTTTGGTCTTGTAAATTCTTCGTGCAACAAGAATATCTTTTCCAAGAAAGTCCTACCAGGAATTACTGTAAACACATCTATAGTTGGCATTATAAAATCTTCTTCGGGATATGCATCTTCAATCATCGAGCGCATTGCAACTTTCTCAAAAGGCTCTATCAAGGAACGGCAGCTAATTTCAATCTTTACTCGTTCTGGTATGTAGTTGACCTTTTGAGCGAGGATGGTGTTATACTCTACAAACAACACAACAGGGTCAAGGTCGCTGACAGGCGTTTCAGGCACAACAACTTTGCAATCATCGATTATCCCATACTCGGACAGTTTCATTTCAATATCAGTAGCAAGAGTAGAGCAGATGAACTTTTTGGATTCTTTACGAAGTTTTGTGCGTTGTGACTTGTTCAATTCTTCACCAAAACCAAGGAACTTGCGGTCAATGGCGAGGTCAATATCTTCAGAAAAGCGTTCTATCAGATTCCATCCTTTGCTCAAACTTGTACCTCCTTTGAAAATCAATGCGTCAGCGTATGGCAAAGAGAAGATGCTCCTCAACACCATGCTTACCCAATAATCCTTTTCTATGGCATTCTCGACTATACCTTTCTTATCTGCTACGTTAGTTAGGATTGTCAAGCGTTCCTCAATGGAGAGTTTAGTCCAAGGTATCATATACTAAGTTTTTTTCTTATCCAACCAGGAGCTATATTATAATCGTGCCTTATAGCCTCCTTATCTTCACATTTATTTAGTGCATCTTTAATTATAGTAAGGTGTTCATCTGTAACATTAGCTTCGCCAATCTCTTTCATGGCACCAACCACAAGAGGAAACACATCTGTCTTATATGCAAAGTTTCTTGGTGCACTACGCTTAAACACTATTGTCCTGTTGCCTATTTTGATTTCCCTTGCAGTCGCATCAGTTAGATATACAGCATTCATCGTCACCTGAGTAGATAGCCCGAGTTTGTTAAGAGCTGTCAGTCCAGATGGTATGATTCTTGCTTTATCCTTCTGTGCAATGGCAACAGCAATTTCATCAATGCTTGGCTTTAGAATTCCAAATCTGTTACGCATAGGATAAAGGTAAATCCCTTGTGATATTCTAACCAACATACCTTCTTTCTCCAGACGAGACAAAGCACGAGTTACCAGCCCATCGTTATTGAGGTCGGCAAAATCACGTACCATATACAAGGTATTCTCTCCTTGCGATTCAATACGCTCCCTTATTTGCTTTGTTAATATGTATGACATAAAACATCTTTATCTATATTACGATACAAAATTACTCATTTCATCTTAATTTAGCAGTAAAAGTCCGAAAAACTTTAATAATTTCGGACAAACGTATTATTATAGTACTATATTTTTACTAATTGAATAGCAAAAAATGTAATTCACAATGTGTTTTAAGGCATTCTTTAATCAAAAATGGCAATTTGAATGTATCATCGCATCCCATTTAGGTTATGTGGCAGATTATAGCATATTGTTTGTTACCATCAATTACAATTGTGTCAATCCATGTACCTAGTAGAGGAGCAGTATTTGGTCTGCAATTGATAACGGCTGTTTGATGTATAGTCTAATAGTACTCATATAAAACAAAAGACCCGCCCTGGTTCGCTGATCTAACGAGAAGCGTGGCGGATTCTGTTGATGCAAAGATCAAAAAGATTATGTCTCTCTAAGAAGTTTTCACGATGACAGATGCATTTAAGATGTAATTTATTGCGAGTTTTTAATAAAATTGATTGCACATCAGCTAATTTATGGTGTATTTTGATCGTGTTTGATGAGAATTGTATATATTTGCAAAGTTAAGTCTACGCCATGCACATCATAAAAGGATGCGTGGATGGGCGGAACACTACATAATGTAAAAGCGTCATCGATGCTTTGTCTTGTGGCTTCTTGGAACCTGAGAAATTTCAATGTGATAGTCGAGGACAATGTCAGAAGTGACTGCTACGGGGTATACTATAGTTGTATGCCGGGGTGTGCGCATGAGGGTATATTATATCCTCAAGGCACACTTTTCCCGGACTATGTGCAACATACTTAGGCGTAGGCAGACACTCTACACGTTCACTATCACAGGTTTTCTCAGGACCTCAAGAAGCGGACGGGTAGAGATGGAGGCCTACTCTTTTGTGTTTTGTAGTTACCTATAGTAGAAAAAATGCCTTATCGGGTTTCTAAGGCACCTTAATAGTTAGAAGATATGGGCAAAAGAAACCTCTTCCTTAGTTTTCCGTTAATGATAGTTATGTTATTTCTTGCTATAGCATTTTCGTCATGCTCGTCATCCACTACCATGTCTATCCTTTGCAATAATCGCAATTTAGAAATATATGTCAACGACACATATATTGGTCAAGAACTTGTAACATATACTGCTCCCAAAGGTGTTACCACGGCAGATATACAATGTAAAAAGGATTGTATAACCGTATATACCAAGAGTATATATATATAAAAGGGTATAATAGACATTTGTTTGAAATAAATGTTCCTGAAATTAATTCGTATTCGTCAGACAGACAAATTCATTCTAAATAAATCATGTTACTTATGAAAAAAAGTTTATTATTTTTCTTCTGCTTATGCGTGAGTATTGTAGCTCTCGCAGGACCGAAAGTGGTAAAGATCTCTGTTGTTCCATCAGAAGCTGCTATTTACGTCAATAACAATCTAGTCGGCTATGGCTATGCTGAATTTACTAAGCCAAAGAGCAAAGAGGTCGCAGTTATAAAAATTGAATGTAATGAGTATAACACTGTTGTAACAAAATTCTACGGCACAGACAAGCGCAATGCAATATCCTATACTCTTCAACAAGATGGTTTTTATCGTGCATCAGCTGCTTCTGGAATTGTAAATAAATTCTTTACAGTTGATATAGACCCTCAGTATTACGTAGTTGGAGAAAACAACAAAGTCGACATCAGCAAAGCGTGGAAATTGCTACATCAGATACTTCTTAATTATTTTGCAGAAATATCAACTTCGGACTTTGATGGT
>JAZLKQ010000226.1:0-3077 GCA_045597745.1 Bacteroidaceae bacterium
AAAGACGTCGCCATTGTACACGAAGTAGAATGTGTTCTTGATAGGCAGAGGCTTCTCCTCTGGGTGAGCGTCATAGCTGTTGATAAGGTCAAGACCGACACTGCCGAAGTCTCCGCTGAGAGTGAACGAACCGAGATGGCTCACATCCTCGCCACGTCGCTTCATCTCCGCCTCGTCTACTGTCTGCACGCAGATGACTCGCGCCATCTTGCCGTCGATGGTATCCTGACGTACGATACGTCCAAACTTCTCGTCGGGCATCGGTATATAGACATTGCCCGACACCTCTACACGCTTGACAGTACCCGGTACTGCCTCCATGAGTGTCTCGTCCTTGAAGAACCATACGGTGTGCTTGCCGATATGTATATTGCAGAACACCTCGTTCTTGACCTCACGTACAAATCCCGTCACGACTGTACCCTGACGGAACTTGCGGTTGAGAAACGGCCACACGCCTGTAGGCACCCAGTCAGCTTCTGCCTTGGCTATACGTTCGGCTATGATGAGGCTGTCCTTCGGTTGAAGTGGCTGTGCAAATGCCGTAAGAGCGTTTGTAAGCAACGCTATTGCGATAATGCATAATTTATAATGCATAATTAATATTTGGGTAATGGTATACTTTTTGGCACAGCGAATAGTATTCTTTATTATTTGACCACGAATTTGACGAATTTAACTAATGTGGTTGCATTAGTGCTATTCGTACCCTTTTTAACATTGCCCACGAATCTCTCGAATGTATATGTATTCGTTTAATTCGTGCGATTCGTGTTCTTTTATAATCTGGTGCCTAATAGTATATTGTTTCCTAAATTATTTTTGATGTATAATACGCTTTGCTCACTTATTTATCTCACCTTGATGACGAGGTACTTGCTCACGCTCCAGAATCTTGATGCGTCTGTGATGCGGAGAGTGTACTCGCCCTTGGAGTCCTTGAGCAGTGAGTATGAGTCTGCAGGATGGTTGGTGAGGAGCTTGGCGTGCTTGGCATTGAGAGGGATGACTGAGACCTTGCGGATGTCAATCTTAGTGAAGTAGTCACGGTCAAAGTCCTCGTTCTGAAGTACGTCGCCAGACTCAAGTATCTTGTGCGCCTTGAGTTCCTTGGTCGTGCCAAACATGTACCATGCTGTATTGAGCTGTGCATCCTGAGCCTGAGCAATCTGTGCCTGCTGCTGAGCTTCCTGTGCGTTTGCCTCGCTCTCAGCCTTTACCTTGACATTCTCCTCCTTGAGAGTAGTGACAGACTGACCGAGCTGTGCTATCTGCACGTCCTTCTCAGCAAGCTGACGCTTGAGTTCGTCGATATCCTTCTGCTTCTGTTGGAGTTGCTTAGTGAGTCCATCGAGAGTCTCCTGCATCTTGGCAGTATTGATGGTGCTGTTCTTGAGCTTCTCCTCGAGGTCAGCTATCTTCTTGCGGTTTTCCTCGAGAGTGGTAGCGATAAACTCCATGTTCTCCTTGATATTCTCCGCTGCACTGTTTGACTCAGCATTGTCACTGAGGAGATTGATACGGCCTTCAGCCTCATTGATCTTATTGAAGCCATCCTGTATCTCATTGAATGTGCTCATCATCTCATTGAGCTCATCATTCTTCTGATCGATAATAGCCTCAAGAGAGTCACGCTCGCTATTGTCTTCGACAACTGGCTTTGGACTATCAAAGCAAGATACCATAAGAGAGGCACTTGCCAATACCATGAAAATCTTTTTCATATTGATAAATTGATAAAATATAAATGTTCTACTTAAGCTCTACGCCTCGTCGTCATCCGGGGGAAGTGCCTGCCGATACTTGTTCTTGGACTTGTTCTTCTCCTTTGGAGGCTTCTCTCCATTGCCGAGACCTGCAAGCACGATGACTATCTCGCCTCTGGGCTCTGTCTCTGTGAAGTGCGCCACGACCTCCTGCAATGTGCCTCGTACGCTCTCCTCGTGTATCTTGGATATCTCGCGGCATACGCTGACCTGGCGGTCTTCACCAAAGGTCTCGGCAAACTGCTGCAAGGTCTTGAGCAGACGGTACGGCGACTCGTAGAATATCATGGTACGAGTCTCTGGCTTCAGCTGCTCGAGTCGTGTCTGTCGTCCTTTCTTCTGAGGAAGGAATCCCTCGAAGCAGAACTTCTCGTCAGGCAATCCCGAAGAGACGAGTGCCGGCACAAATGCTGTGGCTCCGGGAAGTGTCTGTACCTCTATGCCGTTGCGCACGCACTCTCTTACGAGCAAGAAGCCTGGGTCACTGATACCTGGAGTACCCGCATCACTTATAAGTGCTATGGTTGCGCCTGACTTGAGACGGTTGACAACAGACTGTGTAGTCTGGTGCTCATTGAACTTATGATGAGACTGGAGTTCGCCCTGAATGTCATAATGGTGAAGAAGCACACTCGAGGTGCGAGTGTCTTCTGCAAGTATCAGGTCTGCCTCCTTGAGGATACGTATAGCCCTGAATGTCATGTCTTCCATATTGCCTACAGGTGTAGGTACTACATATAGCCTTCCCATTACTCTTATAAAAATGTACGTTTAAGAATTGTCGTGCGCACGCTGATGCCACACTATACATTCATGCCACAAATGTATAAAGAAATGCGAACAAAAGCATAACAAACCACGACAAAACAACTTTTTTTAGCAAAAAGCAACCTTTTTACACCCAATATCTGCTCATGTTTAGCTTTTTTGAGTTACATTTACAATCAAAAACTAAATATGAACATGAAAAGACAAATAACTTTTGACACTTTCGTACGTGCCATCATCGTCATCGTATGCGTAGTGTTGGCTTATCTGCTCGTACAGAGACTGAGCAATGTACTGATACCGTTTCTCGTGGCGTGGCTCATAGCCTACCTGCTCCATCCGATAGTAAGTTTCTTCCAGTACAAGTGCAAACTCAAGAATCGTGTACTGGCTATCATCGTCACGCTGCTTGCCATAACGGGCATCATCAGCCTTGCCTGCTGGCTTGTCATTCCGCCAGTCATCGAGGATATGCAGAGACTTGGAAATATCATTGTAGACTACGTGACAACCAACGAAGACGCACAGGCTGTGCAGGTGCAG
>JAZLKQ010000227.1:0-4694 GCA_045597745.1 Bacteroidaceae bacterium
AATCGTGCTTCAGGTCAAGTTTGTCCTCAATGCAGATACTCAGCTCCAGAAGGCTGGCGAGGAAGTGGCTCAGGAGGAGTTTGTGCTCTCTGAATACAAGTACCCTGTAGCAGAGGAGATCACTGCTCAGCCAGCTAAGAAGGCTAAGGACATGAAGGTGGCAGAAGCTGATCAGCGCATAGCTTATACTGTACTTAGCGCTAATGGCGTAAAGGTTACGTTTGATAACGGTAACGGTTTTGTCTCTTATATCGATGTAGACGGCAAGCCAATGATGCAGGACGGAGCTCAGCTTCTCCCAGACTTCTGGCGTGCACCTACAGACAATGACTACGGAGCAGGATTCCAGAACAGACTTCAGGTATGGCAGAACCCAATGCTCGACAAGAAGAGCTTTGAGGTAAAGCAGGACGGTGTCAATCAGGTGGCAACTGCTGAATACGAGATCAGACGTGTAGACGCTAAGCTCACAGTAGTATATACTCTCACTCCAGAGGGCAAGCTCGTCATCACTCAGTCTATGAAGGTCAATCCTGACGCTAAGGAGAAGCCACAGCTCCTCCGTTATGGCATGAAGATGCAGATGCCACAGGAGTATACTCAGATAGAGTACTATGGCAAGGGACCACGTGAGAACTATATCGACCGTGACCACAGCGAGACTCTCGGTATATGGAAGCAGACTGTAGAAGAGCAGTACTATCCATATATCCGTCCACAGGAGAGCGGCAACAAGACTCAGGTACGTTACTGGCAGATTACTAACAAGGCTGGTAAGGGACTCCGCTTCGAAGGTACAAAGGCTCTCGAATGTCAGTCTCTCAACTACACAGAGGAGGATCTCTACTCTGGTCGTGACAAGGGCCGCACTCAGCGTCACTCTGGCGACTTGACTCCACGTCCATTTACTGATGTACATATCGCTGCTCGTGAGATGGGTATAGGTTGTGTGAACTCATGGGGTGCATGGCCACGTAGTGAGTATCAGATGCCTTATCAGGACTACTCTTATACTTATATTATAAGTGCAGTGAAGTAAACTTGGGCTAACAAATACTATTTAATTGGAAATTATATAGTACTTGACCTATAATAACGCTCTTCGCATGCGATGGGCTTAACTGAAAGAAATTATCCATTAATTATCCTGAAATTATTTGAAGGCATCCATTTGACTCCATTTAAGGTCATTTTATATTTAATGTCCTTGATATCCTAAGATGGAGGTTAAACATAATGTATAATTAATTTCTGAATAATTTTTGATTAATTTCTTTCAGTCCTACAAGCGGAAAGCGAGTAGGTCAAGTACTATATTTCAGTTAAAGAACTGGAGAAACTTGAATAATAACAGTTAATAATTAAAAATCTATGAAGAGATTTACATCTATCATGCTTATTGCAGGTACAGCATTGTTTACCATGCCTGCCATGAGCTTTGCTAAAACAAATGGTATAGAAGCTGCTCAGCAGAATACTGTTGTTGTTGTGACAGGCAATGGGGTACGTCTGCGTTATGCTCCATCCCTTAGTGCTGGTATCTACAAGAATGTAAGCAAAGGCAAGCGCCTGACATATCGACGTACATACGGAGACTGGTACGAGGTATACTATGATGGCCATATACTATATATCTCACGTGATTTCGCTTCACTAAGTACTGGCAGTAGCAGTCATAGTTATTCGTCATCATCTTCTTCTGCACATCGTAACTATGTGAAGATAACTGGCAATGGTGTTCGTCTGCGTACTTCGCCTAATGTGTATGATAACAATATATATACTAAGGTCAACAAAGGTGTTAAGTTAGTGCACCTCGGTACTTATGGTGACTTCTATGCTGTGAGTTATAATGGTATCAGACTATTTGTATCACGTGACTTTGCATCACTTTCGTATTAATGCGCATTGCTTAATGATAATGTATAATGCATAATGCATAATTTGATTTGCCGAGCTCTTCGGGTGGCATAATACATTATCAGCTGTATATATAATGAGTTAGGGCTCACATCACTGCGATGTGAGCCCTAACTTTATGTATTGATATGTAGGTGGGATTACTTCACGTTCCAAGCAGGGAGTGTGAAGTACCAGTTGGTTTGATTCTTGAGTTTGTTGTATATAACATCGTCAAACTGTCCAGTCTCTGGTGTCTTGCTTGTTGCTGGGCGGTAGTTGCGGTTTGCAATCTTTCTTGCCAACCAGTCAGTACCTGAGAATCCAGAAGCATTCTTGTGCTCAGCAATACGTACAAGGTCTGTAAAGCGGTTGCCCTCAAATGCTGTCTCGAGTGCAAGCTCGTCTACGATGATATTTTCGACTGCATTGATGATATCTTCTCTTGAAGCTGACGCTATATCGACTCCCTGCTTCATGATGAGCTTAGAGTAGTCGTAGTATATAGAGTCACGATAACCGCTGATGCTTGTAGAACTTTCACCTGGATTAGATGATGTCCAATAAGTAGCGGTACGCTGGTAGTTCTGGAGGTATCCGCATCCACGTGCATGTACACCGTATGTGCTGTTCCATACTTCATCTTCGAAGTTGAACATAAGTTTGAAGTTAGTCAGGAGATCCTTGTCTGTGACGTAGTACATGGCTCCATAGCTGTTGAAGTAGATGGAGTCTTCTGCAATAGTGTCATTCTTTTCTTCCCACTTGCTACCACTTACAGTCTCTGTATAAGGAACAAGCGTGCCTTCCTCATCATATATATAATATGTAGGTTCTTCTGCAGCTTCGTCCTTATAGATAGTGATGTCGTCCTTTTTGTTCTCTATGATACGGTAACCAGACTTCTCATCGTATACAGGCTCGTAGCGGTTGCCGAGGAATGGGAGTGTGTACTGGTTGAGTCCATCCTTGAGTATAGCGAATGCGAACTCAGGATAACCTGCGCGATTGATAGCTTCTGCAAGACGAAGCCAAACGAGTGTCTTACGATAGATAGGTATTGTATAATAGAATGCATTACCTCTTGCAGCCTTTGAACAGAGTGGATATCCTTCGCCCTCGTATGAGTAATTTTCCACAGATGTGTAGTATCTTCCATCTATGTTGTATATGTATGAAGGAGTAGTAGTTGTACCAGATACTGTGTAGCTCACGTATGTCTGGTTGTCGTTGACAGCAGAATATGCAGGTGATGGAGCATACTGGCGCTCATAATTTTTGTTGACAGAGATTGCACCTGATGACTCGTATTCGCCAGTACCCTGATCATTGCCGTCTGCGTCCTTGACTGTTACCTCGTCTGCACGCTGGCTTGAAGTTGTAGTATAGCCGTAGATGTCTGATACTCGTGTAAGCATCTTGCCAAGGCCCGCGTTAGCAGAACCTGGTATCAGTGATATTACTTCGTTGTTTTCGCTATATGAATATGTAGAGGCGAATGTACCAAAGTTACCAGCTCCAGCGCTGTAGAATGAGCCGTACGAATTGTTGCCTGAGCGTGACTCTATCACTGCCATGCCCTGTATTGGCATTGGAGTAGTCTCGTTCTTCAACCAATCGTAGTATAGCTGAGCTGCCTTGGTGTAGTCACCCTGTCCGTTGCCTCGTAGCAAGTAGAGGTCTGCAAGCACGAGTCGGAGTGGGATGAAGCAGAGGTGTGCATTGATCTCAGTATATCCGTTGTTCCATGATCCGTATGTATTGGAAGGATTGCCATACTGTGGATAGCGTGTGTCAAGATACTGGAGTATGCCGTCTTCGATAAGTCGGTCAATGAGGTTGTCCTTGTTGACAAGATTGTTGGCATAGTCGAAGTTGGTGATGACGCCGAGATTCTTGACTGGCTTAGTGATGAATGGTACTTCCTTGTAGTTCTTGACGAGCTGGAGGTAAGCCCATGCACGGATGGCCTTGACCTGAGCATACTCAGGTATCATGTACTTGACGTTGCTCTTGATAGCGCTGGTGTCTGCATTGGCAATGTAGAAGTTGCAGTTGTTGATGACATTGTAGTAGTCGCTAATCTTAAGCATTGAACATGACTGATCCTGTGGGTCATCGAAGTTGGAGATGGCAAAGAGCGTGTCAGTAGTATAGTCTGTTGAGCTGACAAGGTCTCCACGTATTTCGCCAAGGATGACCTGGCGCTCTGCAACGTCTTGCATTGCACGTACGATACCGAGGTATGAGTAGAGGGTGTCATTGGCGTTGACGTATGTCTTGTCGCCAGTCTCTACTGTCATCATATCTTCGCAAGACGTGAGCATGAAGTATGAAGAATGAAGGACGAACAATGATAGGATAAGCCCCAGTCCCTTCTTTATATTTCTTGTTTTCATATTGCTGTTTTTGTTTTGTATTTTAGTCTATTAGTAGATATTGAGACTTGCTTGTAATGTTACAAGTTGATCTTTACACCAAGGTTGAATGAACGGCTTGATGGGAGAAGACCAGCGTCTATACCCTGGAGAAGTACTCCATTGCCGCATGAGAACTCTGGGTCTGAGCCTGTATATTTAGTGATAGTGAAGAGGTTGTTAGCTTCTCCCCATATTGTGAGACCCTGGATCCAGCTTGCATTGATAGGCAACTCGTATGATAGGCGCACCTTCTTGAGCTTGAGGAAAGAGCCGTCTTCGATCCAGCGGTCTGAGAATCGCTCGTTGTTGACCCAGTCTTCAGATGTTGTAGCCATTACACGTGGGATATCTGTAACCTGTCCTTCGTTTGTCCAG
>JAZLKQ010000228.1:0-3038 GCA_045597745.1 Bacteroidaceae bacterium
CCTTGGTTACAAGGTACGCTATGTGCGCAACATCACAGACGTAGGTCATCTCGAACATGATGCTGACGAAGGTGAGGACAAGATAGCCAAGAAGGCACGTCTCGAGCAGCTCGAGCCTATGGAAGTGGCACAGTACTATACCAACCGCTTCCATGAGGCAATGGATGCACTCGGATGTCTTCCTCCAAGTATCGAGCCACACGCTACTGGTCACATCATCGAACAGCAGCAACTTGTACAGCAGATCATAGACAATGGATATGCATACGAAAGCAATGGTTCGATATACTTCGACGTAGAGAAGAACAACAAAGACCATAAGTACGGCATACTCTCCGGCCGTTCGCTTGAGAATACCAAAGATGCAAGCCGTGACCTTGCCGGAGTAGGAGAGAAGAAGAATCAGGCGGACTTTGCCCTCTGGAAGGCAGCTCAGCCAGGGCATATCATGCGCTGGCCATCACCATGGAGTGACGGTTTCCCGGGCTGGCACTGTGAATGTACTGCTATGGGACGCAAGTATCTCGGCGCACACTTCGACATACATGGAGGTGGCATGGACCTTATATTCCCACATCATGAGTGCGAGATAGCACAGGCTGTAGCAAGTCAGGGCGATCAGATGGTCACTTATTGGGTACACAACAACATGATAACTATCAACGGACAGAAGATGGGCAAGTCTCTCGGCAACTTCATCACGTTGCCACAGTTCTTTGCTGGCGACCATGAGAAACTCGAGCGTCCATACTCGCCAATGACCATCCGATTCTTCATCCTACAGGCGCACTACCGCTCTACAGTCGACTTCTCCAACGAGGCACTGCAGGCGGCAGAGAAGGGACTCGAACGTCTGCTTGACACATGGCGTGGCATACAGACGCTGTCAGGGACTCCAGTCAAGGGTGTGGAGACAGTTGACGCTCAGCAGATAGCAGCCATCAAGGACAAGTGCTACGATGCACTCAACGATGACTTCAACACACCAATAGTTATCAGCAACCTCTTCGAGGTGTCTCGTCTTGTCAATCAGGCAGTAGACAAGAAGGCGGTATTTACAGACGAGGCAATAGAGGCAGTGAAGTCACTCTTCCAGACCTTTGCTTTCGACATACTCGGCATCAAGGCAGGTGCAGCGGCTGCGGGAGCTTCACAGAGCAACGATGCCCGTGAGGAAGCATTTGGCAAGGTCGTAGACATGTTGCTCGAGCAGAGAGCCAAGGCAAAGGCGAATAAGGACTGGGCAACCAGCGACCTTATCCGTGACAATCTTGCAGCGCTCGGATTTGAGGTCAAGGACACTAAGGACGGATTCAGCTGGAAGCTTAACAAGTAGTATGGAAAAGGCAAAATTGATAGTGATGATACTTTCGTTGGTATTTGTCACAATATGTTTTGGAGCAAGCGTCTGGCTTGTGATCGTAGCACCAGACGCCATGACGTATGCCATGGTGGCATTGTTCTTCCTTGCTGCTGTATGGCTCGGATTCAATGTATACAATATGAGAAAGAAATAAGAGCCCTTCACCCCCAACCCCTCTCCCCCTTTAGGGCGAGGGGAGAAGTACCTTGGCAATAGTACCCCGGGAGTGTGATGTGGTCTTATTAGAAGTGAACAACGTATCGTGGTTCCCAATAACATTCACCCCCATCCTCACACGAGGATGGGGGTGAATACTTTTATAGTACACGTTGTTTATTAATCATTATGCCTCGAAGGACTTGATGTCGTCAATTACGTATCGTGCCTTTTCCCTATGCTCTATCCGAGCTCCCCTCCTTGGGAGGGGTTGGGTGAGGTCTTTATCACCCTCTCGATGACAGATGGGAAGTGTGCCATCTCCAGTACATGCACCTTGTCAGCGATGTCGTCTGGAGTGTCGTCTGGTGAGAGAGGAGTGGAATACTGTGCAATGTGTTCGCCCTCGTCCAGTTCGGGGTTGAC
Organism: Bacteroidaceae bacterium; assembly: GCA_045597745.1. Classification (GTDB taxonomy): domain Bacteria; phylum Bacteroidota; class Bacteroidia; order Bacteroidales; family Bacteroidaceae; genus Minthosoma. Next base: position 1,946 of record JAZLKQ010000228.1, read on the forward strand.
GAAGTGGATAGTTATACCAGACTCTGTATCGCCAGCCGCCTTGACCGCCTCATGCACATGATGTCCCCACATTCCCTTGCCGCCATGCTTTGGTAGTAGGGCAGGGTGGATGTTGATGATACGGTTAGGAAACTCCTCTATGAGGTATACAGGTACCTTAGGCAGGAACCCAGCCAATATGATATAGTCGCATCCCTTGACCGTGTCGAGCACGAGCTGCTGATCCTCGTTGAGCTGTTGACGAGTGATGACCGTAGTAGGTATGCCCAGACGCTGAGCACGTATGATAGCGTATGCGTCGTCACGACTGCTTACTACGATAGGTATCTCTACCTCAGGGTCATTTTGGAAATACTTAATGATATTTTCGCAGTTAGTTCCGCCACCAGTCACGAAGATGGCAAGTCTGATAGGAGTCATAAACAGTGTATGTGTAATGATGAATGATATTGTCGTTAAAATCGTTGACAAAGTAAACACTTTCCACAGACATACGCAAGTTTTTAGGGCAAATAGTGAATGATGTAGAATGTGCTCGGCTGAGAATCGGAGTTGGGGTAAGGAATGAAGAGAAAATAGACATACGTATGTTGAGGCTTCGACATACGTTCGATCAAGCTTCGACATACGTATGACGAGGCTTCAACATACGTATGTCGAGTCTTCGTCGACCGCATGATGAAATCGCTGCATATTGACGACAATAGTAAAACTTGCTTCTATTGCGATGAAATGTGTGTGATTTTGAGTAACTTTGCACACCATTATCATTATCAATCTATCTGTACATGGCTTTTGACTCATTTGACTTTGCGATATTTCTGCCAGTAGTCTTCATAGTCTATTGGCTGATGGGACGTCATCTGCGTCTGCAGAATGTGGTGATACTGGTATGTAGCTACGTGTTCTACGGCTGGTGGGACTATCGCTTTCTTGGGTTGATCATGCTGACCACCCTGTCAAGTTACCTGTGTGGTGTGCAGATGTCACGCACAGACTCTGCAGTCCGCCGCAAGGTGTACAATGTGATCAATATATGTGTCAATCTCCTGGTGCTTGGCTTCTTCAAGTATTTCAACTTCTTTGTCGACTC
>JAZLKQ010000229.1:0-1934 GCA_045597745.1 Bacteroidaceae bacterium
AAAGGATCTGTACGCTACCCTACTCAGCTTCTATGGCAAGAAGACTCTGTCTGCTACCATGGCACAGGTCAACTGGAACAACCAACATGCTGAGCGCATCTACGCTCTGACAGGCAAATATCCCGCCATCACTACTTACGACTATATCCATCTCGCCGCAAGTGGACCATCAAGCTGGATCAACTACGGCGACATCACTCCTGCCAAGCAGTGGGCTGATGCTGGTGGTATCGTAGCGGCATCATGGCACTGGAACGTACCTGTCACTGAGCCAAAAGAAGATCCTCAGCCAACTCCTGGTGGCGAAGAGACTGCCCTCTGGGAAGGCATCGCCAATCTTGGAGTCGCATGGGACGGAACTCTCGCCGTATCAATACCTGCCGACAAGTGTGCAGACATCAAGGAAGGCACAAAGATGACATTCTACTATCGACAGAACTCAGATGACACATACTGGCAGATCAAGGCAATGGACAGCGGATGGACAGCACTCACAAGTTATGCAGACGTTGACAATGGATGGGGATGTATACCACTCGACGGTGGAACTTCATCCTATACTATCACCATCAACTCTGCAGACGCAGATGCCATCAAGAATGGCGGTTTTGTTGTCGCAGGCTTCAATGTCACTATCACAAAGGTTGCCATCAGCAATGGCGCATCTGCACGCCGTCGTGCTAACGCAAATGTAGAACTCTCATTCGGTCCAAGCGAATTTAGCGCCAAGGAGGCAATCATCGAAGGCACTTGGGAGAACGAAGTTGTCAAGGCTGACCTCGCAAAGATAGCAGGCTACCTCAAGCTCCTTCAGGATCAGAATATCGCTGTGCTCTGGCGTCCTCTCCACGAGGCAAAGGGCAACTATGGAGTCTATGCTCCTGGCACAGGCGCTTGGTTCTGGTGGGGATGTGACGGTCCTGAGGCATTCAAGGCACTCTGGCAGTACACATTCAACTACTTGAAGGACGCAGGAGTCAACAACCTCGTATGGGTATGGACTTCATGTCTCAACGATGCTGACTGGTATCCTGGCGACGAATATGTGGACATCGTCGGTACAGACATATACAACAACAATGATACTGGCAAGCTCACAGGCATATTCAACGACCTGCAGTATACATATACTCACAAGATGATCACACTCTCAGAGTGCGGTACTGTAAGTGACATCAACGACCAGTACGCTGCTGGCGCCAAGTGGTCATACGCTATGCCATGGTATGACAACGAGGGCGCAGCATCTACTCATGCTACTGACGAGTGGTGGAAGGCTACTATGTCATCTGAGCACGTCATCACTCGCGACCAGCTCAAGTAAACAATACGAACTCAAACAAAAAGGGAGGCAACCAACTGTTTGTCTCCCTTTTTGTTTATATACAGACGATTTATTAACAGACGATTTATTACCATTTTGCAAATAACACTCACGTATAATTGCATACTAAAAAAAATAGCGTACTTTTACGCACGGCATAACATACTGGTATGATAACATAACACTCATAATTTAACAATCACAATCAAGTATTAATTTATGGGAATCAAGAATACTATGCTCTTGGACTTGACAAGAACAGTGATGACCAGATATACTCTGACATGCTCTCATTGCCAAAGGCAAAGTACTATCTTGACAGGCTGTCTATACTCTCTACAGAGCTTGAGGAAGGCCTTAAGTCCTATGAGGCACAGCTCAACTACGTAATCGAACTCGCTGGCATCACACAGGAAGAACTCGACAAGGAAGTAGCAGGTGTTGAAGAAGAGGCGCAAGCTAAAACCGCAGAGGAATAATATCGCTACTCATCGCAGCATCTTCAACAGACAGAAGAAAGCACACCCCACATATCTTACAACACTCAAGAGATAGTGTATCAAAAGACCTTTGGCACACCATCTCTTTTTTCGTTATTACGCATCATCAT
>JAZLKQ010000230.1:0-14667 GCA_045597745.1 Bacteroidaceae bacterium
GAAGATCTTGAAGAAGAAATAAAATCTATGACAAGTCCGGCAGGATATGCGAAGAGACCTTTGCAGCCTTTCGGACCGGCAGAAAGAATATAGCATTATGTCACGGCCAAAGGGAGACGGAAAGGGACGGCTCGGCGGGGGCAGGAAGCCCGGCCAGCCGAACAAGGTTACGAAGGAGATGCGCGAAGTGCTTGCTCCTTTGATAAGCGACTACATCAGCGGTGCCGGTATCGGTGAGAACAGGCGGACGCTCGCGAACGACCTCGCGGTGATGGAGCCGGAGGACAGGGCGAAGGTCATAACCAACCTTGTCCCGTATGTAATGCCGAAGCTCGCGTCAGTGGAAGTCAAGCAGCAGAGCGAGGGCAAGACATTCAAGGACGAACTTGACGAATTGGAACAGTCTTGACAGTGGAACAGTCTTAACAAGACGAACTCTTCATACAATTTCTTACACTATTTGTTATTAGTTTCTTCAAGCGCTGCCTGTGAAGGTCGCGCTTTTTTCGTGACACAAAAGTAGTTTGATTTTGTTAGGCAAAGATAGACCGAAACGCATATCGCAAGTTGTTTATTTCGTGCAGATATAAATAGTTCCGAATATGTTAGCAACTATCGCAAGTGGAGCATTGGCGCTGGGTTCATCAATCTACGGCGCGATCTCTTCGTCCAAGCAGAACAAGAAGGCCCAACAGCTCATTCAGCAGCAGAGGGACGATAACAAGGCCTGGTACAATGCCAGGATGTCCGAGGACTACACTCAGCGCACCGACGCTCAGAACGTCATCAACAGGCAGCGCGAGCTTCTGAACGAGCAGTACAAAAATGCCCAGGCCGCCAACGCTGTCAGCGGCGGTTCCGACGCTTCGCTGGCCATGCAGAAGGCTGCTGCCAACGATGCAATGGCTCAGACGATGAGCGACATTGCGTCCGAAGGAGCAAGTTATAAGGACAACGTAGAAAAGCAGTACAGGGCTCAGGATGCGGCTCTTAACCAGCAGCAGGCGCAGAACCACGCTGACCGCGCGAAAGCCACGGCACAGGCGGCAAGTCAGACAGTCAACGCAGGTCTCAACCTCATGGGTGCCGGAATGATGAACGAGAACGGAATCAACAGTGCTGCCGATGCAACCGCACGTCTGAACTCCCTCGGAATAAAGAGCCCGGAAGAGCTTGCTAAGGGCATTGACAAAATCAAGGCATAGGCTATGGGATACGCAGAAGAACTTGCAAGACTCCAGGCCGAACAGGCGAAGAGGAACGCAGCTATCGAAGAGAACAACAAGCGGCTTGAAGCCCAGCTGCAATCGAATGTTGCGGCACTTAACGCAGCACAACAGCAGAACGAGGCCGACATGCTCGCAGCACAGCAGCGGACACAGAAGGACTTTGCAGACATAGCTCTCCAGTACAAGGCAGACTACGATGCCGCAGTGGCAGAAGACGCAGAGCTCCGTAAGCAGGAGCAGAAACGCGCAGTATGGGTGGGTGCAACGGAAGCGCTCGCCAATCTCAACAATCTTATCGGAGTAGGTAGCTTCAATGCTTCAAACCAGCAGTATCATTCCTATTCTAAGGACTGGATGGACCACGCAGACGCAGAACGCAGGCTGCGCCGTAACCGTCTTGACAACATCCGCGACAGGCAGAGAGCCATGGCGCAGCAGCTGGCACAGCTCAGAGGAAATCAGGCTCAGCAGTATATTGCGCTTCGTGGCCAGAACGCAGGGCAGAGATACAATGCCGAGACAAATATGGCTACCACTATTGCCGGTGCCAAGGACAAACTCGCAGCACAGAGAGCCAACGACGCGGCCCAAAACGCTCAGATAGCAATAGCACAGGGTAATGCTGACAGGCAGTTTGAAGAGCAGAAGAGAGCAAGACAGGAACAGGAAGCAGCAAGACGTGACCAACTGGAAGAAACTCAGCGCTATCACAACGCGACCATTGCTGCAAAGAACGGTGGTGGAAGCGGTAGCAGCAACTTCAGCTATGACGCAAGAATTGACGGGCAGAACGTGCGTCTCGACATGAAAAAGGAGACATTCGACCAGGCCGTAAAGGATGGACGCGAAGAACTCCGGCAAGATGTAGCCAACATGCTTGGCGTCAAGTCTTGGGATGATGTGAAATCAATGGTCGTTGGAAAGGACAAGAAGGGCAAAGAATCAGCAAAAGTTTATGGAGAATTGAGAAGGATAATATCTGAGCTCTCGGATGGCGGAATAACAGCAAACAGTGACGCTGTGGTCGCATTCATTAACGATCATAGAGGGGAACTCAACAATTTCAACAAGCACGTCCAGCGCGTAGCGAATTCCGCTCTTTCCAATGGAGTGGAATCAACGGAAGAAACAGATGAAACCGGAGGCGCTGCCGCATTTTTCGGAATGTAAATAATAATCAATATGCCAGAAGCTAACAAAAAGCAGTATTACGTCCAGTTTGAGGGCGCAAAGCAGGGTGTTGTCGTTGACGCAGATAAATATGAAGCCAACAAAGATAGACTTTACAAGGAGCACCCTAATGCAACTGTAATAGAAACATACGACTATGACGGGAATGACGAGAACCTGAATCCCGAGTCTTCATCATTCATAGTTCAGTTCGAAGGAGCATCACAGGCTGTCAATGTACCTTATGACGCCTTCATGAAAAAGAAAGAGCAGCTGTTCAAGGAGCATCCGAATGCCCGAATCAGCGTATCACGTGCCGAAAGTGACGATTACTGGGGACAAAGGGCGTCTCAGTCCATTGCCGACATTGACGCTTTCGATACTGACGAGAACCGCGGCGGTTTCATGCGTGAATATGAGAAGCAGTCCGATGAACTGAAACGACAGGCAATTTCCGGCAGTGTCGCAAGGAACGCCAATTCTGCAGACAATCCTCTTGCAAACTTCATCACACAGAATGCGAAGCAGTATGAGCAGCTGAAAAACGAAAGGAAAGTTCTGGCTGATTCGTATTTCAACAATCCAAAGGTCCAGCAGCAGATGCAGTCTTCTAAGAACATTGCAGACAAGCAGAGGGAATTCTATATGGACAAGGTGGATTCCTCTTCAGGCGCCGACAAACGCGATTACAGACGTGCTGCGCAGATCCAGAAGGACATTGCGGACCTTTATTCGGCTGTCACCAGATATGGAGAGAAAGACCAGAACGGATTCAGGGAATACTTCAAGGGTATGGGAGACTCGTTCAATGACGTGGACTTCTGGACAATGGGCATTACCGATACCGCCAGACGATTTGATGTGTCGGGCATTCAGCGCAAGTTACAGAAGGCAGCACAGGAAGGCAAGCTCACCGACGCCACTCAGATAGATAAACTCATCACTCCGTCCGAAAAGGAGCTTCTTGTCAGCTTCTATCAGCTCAATGCAGCGCAGGCAAACACTGCGCAGGGCATTTCTCATGCCTATAATGCCGGTAAATCAGCTGCTGATAGCCTGGGATTCATGGCTCAGTTCATGGTGTCCGGAGGAATTGGAAAGCTTGCCGGAAGCGCATTGATGAAATCAGCGAATACTGTGGCCCAGTGGCTCGGACGCGCTATTGCCGGCAACGGTGCAATGGCCAAGGGCGTTGAGAACGAGCTTGCGAAGATTGCGCTCACTGATTTGGCAGAGCCTATCGCTCAGGCGGTATTCCATACGGTTACACAGCCTGCCGCAACACTCAATGCCATATCTCAGCAGATGACCGAAATCAATGACGAGGGGCAGATGCAAAGTGTAGGAACGGCAATCAAGCGCGGTATCGCAGATACATTGATAGAGAACTGGTCCGAGTCAATAGGTACAGCATCGGAGGAAACGGCGAAACTTCTCAATCTAAGCGAAAAGATTGGCAAGTCTTCGCTTTCAAAGACGGACCTGTACCGCTGGGCGCGCTGGCTGAACAACACTAAGGCTGACGAACTTATAAGGCAGGCGGGTTTCAACGGTCTTATAAGCGAAATGGGCGAAGAGTGGATAGGCAATGCTGCCAGAGTAGGAATCGGGCTCATGAGCAAAGAGGATTTCCGGCAGTGGGGCGGAGATCTGCTTGCCGGAAAGGAAGCTTATCCTGACAAGGACGAGCGAAAGGCTGCAAGGAAAGAGGCAATCGCCAATCAACTTGAAATGGCAGCTTCATTCGCTCTCATGACGGGAATCAACACGGCAGTAAGTGGCTACGGAGCTATCAAACAGGCGAAATTGTACAATGATGCTGTCGATAAAGAGAAAGAAATCCTTGCCCGTGCCGGGGCTTCAGAAGAGGAAATAAAGGACATCTTCAATACGAAATATGATACTTCAGCCGACATAGCGAAGAAATTCGCTCCATGGGCCATGAAGATATACGAGAACGCATCTTCTGATGAGCAGGCGATTGAGGATTATGCACAGACGCTACGTTTCGTACAGACAGCCAACAGCCAGGTGATAGCAGATGAGATTTCACGTCTGCAGAAGGAACAGGACCGAAGGACAGCAGATGCAGAGCTTCTGAATCTCACAGGCAACAAGGGCTATTCTCATGTCGTTCCTGGTTCCGAAAACGAAACCGTACGCACAATTACCGACGAGAAAGGCAGACGGGCTTTCCTGCAGGAAGAATCAAACGGAACTCACACCGTCAGGTATGATGACGGAGGCGTAGGTTTCCTTACTGACGAGGCAATACAGTCTGGCGTTGAGAATAACGGCTGGATTGACAGCGGTGAAGTATCAAAGGAAGAGTATCTTGACAACTATGTTGCAGAGAAGAAGTCCGCTGCCGAGAATGCGAGAATGGAGCAGGAACTTGCACAAAAGATAGATGCAGTAAGGAGAGCGGCACCTCCGCAGTCGGAGATCAACATAGGAACAGCGGAGGCTCCCGTTACCGGTATCGTCGTTCAGTGGACCGCTGACGGATGTGTCGTTCAGTCAACGGAAGATAATTCCACTCAATTATACAGTGTTGAGCAGATTGCCGAGAAACTTGGCATGTCCACTGCCGTCAAGACAGACGCGGAACTGAACGAAGAAATGGCTGATGAAGAGATTGCCAATGAAGAACTGAGACGCAAGCAGAATCAGCACAGCGGACTTGTTTTCGATTTCAACGGGAACAGGTATATCCTGGACAGAGTCTATGACATAAAGAACAATGAAGAGAACGGCGAAAAAACCGCTACTATCTCAGCTTCTCAATTGACAGAAGAGGGATTGCCAGATCTTCCCGAGGATATAGACATTCCGGTCAAGGTGATACTTGACGCCATCAGCTCAAATGCTCCGGTGTTATCAGATAAAGAGCTGGCCCAGGCCGCAGTGCAGAACTTCAATGAAAACAATGAGGCACAGGCCGAAGCTGATGCATTGGCGGAAGAGGACAATACTCCGCGTGATTTCCATGGCAATCCCCTGCCGTTGACACCAGAGGGTGAGGTTGACCAGAAGACGCTTTGGAACAAGGATCCGGAAGCATGGACAGTGTGGAACGACAATAATCCTGACAGGATAGTCGATTCTCGCGTTTATGCGCAGGGAAGACTGGATTTCATTGACGGCGAGCTCAAAAGACTTGACAAGGCGATACAGAAAGAGACGAGGACTACTGGCGACTTCGATAAAATAAAGCAGCTTAACACTCAGATAAGAGACCTCGAGAAGCGCAGAAACGTCATTGCAACCATCATGGACAATTATGCAAAGATGGATGTTGCGCAGAAGGAAGCAGAACAGGCTCAGGCAGCCGCGCAGAAGGAAGAAGAGCGAAGACGTACGGCAGAGCTTAACGAGCCGCAGAACATCACACAGCTTGCGGTCCGCATGTTACAGGACGTAAAGGCTCACTCACTCAACAGGGACAGCTTCAAGAAGGAGCTCGGCTGGGGCAACAAGGAGCTCGCGCAGTTCTTCCCATGGTGGGCGAAGAAGGGCAAGGGCATTTCTCTTGACGCTCTTGCAGAAAGAATGGTAGAGCGCGACAGTGAATACGGTTACGTTCCAATGGTCGGTGACGCAGAGCAGAAGGACACACAGGCAGCAAAGGATGCTCTTATTGAGGTTATGCAGACTATCTCACGTCCTGGTGAGGTGCGAGACTTGGTAATTAACGAGAACAAGGCTTACGAAGAAGCTCTTAAGGACGCAGAGGAAGCAGCCATTGAAGCAGAGGTCATGGCTCGCTACGGCCTGACTATTGACGAATACAACGCGCTCTCTGATGAAGAAAAGGCAAAGCTTGACGGCAATGCTGCTCCGTCAGCCGTAGAACAAAGCGTAAGCGAGCCTATCGCAAAAGACAAAGATGGCAATGAGCTCGCTGTTGGAGATATTATCGCAGTTCGTGGCTACAAAGGTGAGAAAATCATCACAAAGATTAAGCAGACTGTTTTCAATGGACAGCCTGCAACCAATGTGTACTTTGAGGAAGACGGCCAAATCTGGAGCGAGAACACTCAAAACTATATAACACTTCTAAGGAAAGGCGAGAATGCGAAGCTTGAGCAAAAGAAAAAGCAAGCCATAAACGAGGGGGGCCTTATCCTCACACTTTCAAAAGAAAATGCAGCTGGCAATGCTGTTAATGACTTGCTTCCAAAAGAGTCATCAGGCGTTAACTCTGAAAGGCGCTTAGTTAATGACTCAACGAGCCTGCCGGACCTTGTTCCTACGCAACCTGATGGTTTATCTGTTAGCAAAGATACTGAAATTCCGGAAAATACGAATATTCAGGAAGAAAATTCTGCTGAAGTTAATATGTCTCAAGAGCAGCTTATTGAGCAGAGCATTTCCGAGATACACGACAAACTCGTAGATATGCTCCAGCAGACAGACGGCAATCAAGAGTTGCTTGACTATGCTACAGAGGAAGAGCAGCGCGAGCTTGCGTCTCTTTGGGACGAATTTAACGAGAAGAACGACTTCTACGGGGAAGAGTTCACAAGGATGCAGCCACTTATCAGCAAGGCTGGCAAGAAAGAGAAGGAGGCCCTTAAGAAGCAGCTCAAAGTAATTGAGGATGCCAAGGATATAGTAGCCGAGGGTATGCTTGACTACTACAACAAGCTCGCTGACAAATACGGCATCACTCAGAATGAAGAGGTGATCTACACAAGTGAAGGAATAACTCCTGAGCAACAGTCACTTCTCAAGAGGCCTAATTCCTCTCAATATACTGCCGGTCAGGAGCTATCTAAAAGCAAAGGTAGTGAAAATTCCGAATCTACAAGCACTTCAGTTGAAAAATCGTATGGCTCTGAAAATAAACTCGTTTCAAGTGAGCGCTATGAAGAGCTGAAAAAGAGAATGAAGGCAAAACTCGGGCAGCTAAATTCAGGCCCAGATCCCGAAATGCTTGCTATTGGTTGTGAAATGGCTATGTACCATATCGAAGCCGGAGCGAGAAAGTTTGCCGATTATGCGCAGAGAATGATTGAGGACCTGGGTGAAGGCATCCGCAAATATCTCAAAGCATTCTACAACGGAGCGCGTGACCTGCCGGGAATGGAAAGTTATGCTTCCGAACTTGATTCATACGATGATGTTTCAAAGGTTGATGTCAACGCCATAAACATTGCATCAGTTGAAAATAAAGTGACATCGGATGCAAATGCAATCAAGCCGGGGGATAAGGTTTTCTATAAGGGAAAGGAAATGCAGGTGACCGATGTCCACGAAAACGGCAAAGTTGATTTGGTGTATGACCCTACGGGTTATCTCCCTGTTTATTCAACCGGCATTTCTCAAACAGAAATACAAAGTGTTCCAGAATCTGGCGAAAGTGTGCGAAAAGAGCCTATTTCTGTTCCAAAAGAAGGTGAAAACGTTCCTAAAAGCACCGAAAGTGTGCCAGCCGAGAAGAATAGTGTTCCAGCAGGTGGCACAATAGGAGCAATAACAAAGGACAAACACACCAAAACCGGAGAGGACCTTTGGGTTGTAAAACCATCTGACCGAGTTTCAAGTGAAGAGTTCAAGCAGTTAAAGTCTTCTGCAAAGCAGAATGGCGGTTACTGGTCATCATTCAAGCATGGATTCATATTTACCGACGAGGAATCAGCAAATAAGTTCAACAATTCAAACACAGAGGAATATGCAGAAACCACAGACGAGCAGACAGCAGCAGATACAGAGACTATTGTCCGCGAAGCAGGAAATCGCACGGAAGAAGCTCGCACTATTGAAGAAAGCAGCGAGCCAGTCGCAGAAGAAAAAGTAAACGAGACAATACAGCGCCTGGACGAGATTGAAGATGCAATCAATGACCAGCTCGCCATACTTGGATATTATGCGGCTGATGAAAATGCTCCATTCAATGAGAACTACGGCAGAATGAAGTCTGCCGAGAAGAAAGCAGTCAAGGATATTGACAAGCTGGCAAAGAGCATTGCAGCCGATCTTGGCATTGATGTAGGGCGAAAAGTTCTCGCGAAAGCCAATATCGCACCAGCAGGCGGAGATGTCAGTTTCCGTCTTCCTCTGAATGAAGGAAGAGAGCTTTACCTTACCGTGAGTGTCGAACCGAAAGAATACGTCAACGGTTACGGTTATAGCGATGATATTGTGGCGCGTGGCGCACTTGGCGGAGGAACACTTGCCATTATGTGGAGAGTTGAGAACCCTTCAGGAACAGGTTTAGAGAAGTATGGGGAAAATCGTTTCGAAGCGTCAAATGTTCCTTATGTGCAATTGGTGAATCACATAAGAGAAGGAGCAAAACAATACTTACCTATCCAGGCTGATTCTGAGAACATTCTTGAGGTTGCAAAAAAAGTATCGTCTGCGAACAAGACAAAAAAGGAAAATTCACTACCTTTGAATGGTGATGAGCTTCTTGGCGACCTCTTCTCAACAATGACTGAGGACGAGCCGCAGAGTGAGCCGGACATTGAGCCGTCAACCGAGCCGAAGGTAAAGAGACCTGACGAGATAAACGGCTTCAAGATTGGTGACACAGTGCTTTTCAAGAGACCTGGCGAAACCAATCAGACAGAAGTCAAGATTGTTGGCTTTGAGGACGGACGTCCTGTGCTTGACACGTTTGGTGCAAGCTGGATTACAGAACTCGCCAACTGGGAAGATATAGAGAAATACGTAGAACCTACAAATACAGACAACAATGGACTACAGGGAACTGATGCAATTCGCTCCGAAGGGAGCAGTGACAGTAGTGGATACGGACGCGAGGATTCAAGAGGGCAGGGAGAAGATGGCAGCAGAGCTGGGCAAGAAAGTGGAGGATCTGACAGAGGAAGAGAAGGACAAGGCTCTGGGCAAAGTCGGACTGTGCGACCTCGACTTTCTAATTCCGTAAAGCTCAACACCAACAACAACCGCGCAGAACGCGGGACCGATTATGCTCCTACGTCAATCAAGGCGCGATTCAATGCCAACGTAGAAGCAATAAAGCTGATGAAGCAGCTCGTAGAGCGCGAGCAGAAGGCTTCAAAGGCAGACATGGCAACACTCCGCCAGTTCTCTGGCTGGGGCGGTCTCGGTACATACTTCAACAACGAATACTCTCCAGAGTACAAGCAGCTCAAAGACTTGCTGACTGACGAGGAAATGCAGGACGCAAGGTTGAGTATCAATTCTGCGTACTATACTCCGGCGCCTATCATTGACGGCCTTTGGGACATCGCCAAGCGCATGGGCTTTGAGGGTGGCAAGGTGCTTGAAGGCTCCGCAGGTATAGGAAACATTCTCGGTCTTATGCCGAAGGGCATGAGCGAGAACAGCGAGATCACGGCAGTAGAGATTGATTCAATCACAGGTAACATTCTCAAACTGCTCTATCCTGATGCAACAGTACACATCAAGGGTTTCCAGGACGTGAAGCTCGCGAATAACTCCGTGGACCTTGCAATCACCAATGTCCCATTCGTGACAGGACTTCATGTGTACGATTCAGCGGAAAAGGACCTCTCCAACAAGTTTGAGAATATCCATGACTTCTGTATAGCGAAGAATGTACGCAAGCTCAAAGAGGGCGGCATAGGTATCTTCATCACATCACGCGGTACACTTGACAAGAGCCACAAGCTCCGTAAATGGGTAGTGAACGAGGGCAATTCCGACTTCGTTGGAGCTTTCCGTCTCAACAACAAGACATTCGGGGAGACTCCTGTAACATCGGACATCATTGTGATACGCAAGCGCGTGAACGCAAAGCAGTCAGCAGAAGCCATTGACGTTAGCGGCACCACCATAGTAAGGACTGGTGTATATGAGGACAAGAATTCAGGCAGATGGAACAGGTCAACTTATGAGTATGACTATGACATGAAGCCTGTAGCCATGGAATTCAACACGTATTTCGTGGAGAATCCACAGTTCATGGCCGGAGAGATGAAGTTCGGATATGAAATGGGTGACACATTCCGTCCAGGCAGTTCAGGACTCTTCCCGAAGGACGGCGTGGACCAGCAGAAGCTGCTCAACAAGTGGATAAAGACATTGAAGAACACCGGTGAGGCTGCTCGCAGCGAGGAGACGACACAGATAGTAGGTACGCAAAACACAACAGCAAAGGAAGGCCAGGTAATCGTCAATGCGAAGAACGAGATATGCGTATCACGCAACGGCAAGGCAGTCCCTATCGGTGCAAATGACAACAAGGTCAAGGGATATAGCAAGGTTCAGTGCGTTAAAGACTACGATGCTCTGAAATCAGCTGTAGATGCAGTCATAGAGTATCAGCAGAAGAACGAGAGCGACGAAGGTCTTGCAGCTCTTCTCGGAAAGCTGAACAAGGCTTATGACCTCTTCACGAAACGTTACGGCTACCTAAACAAGAATACTTCAATCTCATTCCTGCGCAACAATGACGTTGACTTCGCGTCAATCGCAGCGCTGGAGGATTACAGGGAGACTGAGGACTTCAACGGAAAGAAGAAGGAAGAGGTAAAGAAAACAGACATCTTCACAAAGCGCATCATCGGTTACAAGAGTGAGCCTACACCGCAGACTGCAAAGGACGGAGTTATAGTATCCATACAGCAGTTCGGACGTATTGACATGCCATATATTGCTTCAAAGCTCGGAAGAAGCGAGGAAAGTATCGGTCAGGAGATTCTGGAACAGGGACTCGCTTTCGTGGATCCTGCAAGCGGAATGTACGTACCAAGCTACGAATATCTGTCCGGTAACGTACGCACGAAGCTTGACTATGCAATGTCGCAGAACGATGACGGCAAGTATGACAGGAACATTGAGGAACTGAAGAAAGTCGTTCCGTTCAATATCCCTGCACATCAGATAGAATTCTCACTCGGTTCTGACTGGCTTCCTGCAACTATCTACGAAGAGTTCGCACGTGAGAAATACGGCGTTGATAACGACTACGTTCTCTCATACTACGGTGGCGAATGGCACCAGCCTGCATACGTATTTGCAAGGAACGAGAAAAACCGTTCTGCCGGTGTTACCAGTAATATAGTTGACAAGACCGCATACGGCCATGACCTTATGCTTGCGGCCATGAACAACAAGTCGGTTGAGTTCTCAAAGAAAACCGACGAGGGAATGATATATGACAAGGTTGCACAGCAGGCTGCACAGACGCGCATTGACGAGATCCGAGACGAGTTCGTCGAGTGGCTGAAAGCGAAGATGAGCGAGAACGAGACTCTTCGCGAGAAGATTGAGAAGGACTACAACGAGATGTTCAACAACTATGTCCCTAAAGAGATTGCCGAAGAGTATATGCAGCAATATCTTGATGGAGCCACGCACAATTTTGAATTATATCCTCATCAGAAGAAGGCCGTAATCCGTGGCACAACGGAGCCTGTGCTCTACGCTCACGAGGTAGGCAGTGGTAAGACATTCACACTTATCTCCACGGCTATGGAGATGCGCAGACTCGGTACGGCAAAGAAACCTATGATTGTAGTCCAGAACTCAACCGTGGGCCAGTTCGTGAGTCAGGCGAAAGAATTGTATCCTGCCTGTAAACTTCTCACAGTCACCGAAGCTGACCGTACAAGGGATGGCCGTGCAGCCTTCTATGCGAAAATCAAGTACAACGACTGGGATTTGATTATCGTGCCTCAGTCTGTATTTGAGATGATTCCTGATAGCGAGGAACGCAAGCAGGCTTTCATACAGGAGAAGATTGACGAGAAGATGACCGTACTTGCACAGGCCCAGGAAGCAAATGCTGATTCAAGGGCAATAAAGGCCATGAAGGACGAGATAGAAGCACTTGAATACGAGCGCGAGCATGGCGAGCCAATGCCGAAGAAGAACAGCAAGAAACAGGCAAAGAAGGAAGCAGAATCACGTGCTAATACTGAGGCCAAGGCACAGAAGCAGATTGACCGCAGGACTGACGAGGTTTCCGACTTTGATGACATGGGCATTGACGCTCTCCTGGTGGACGAGGCTCACGCATACAAGAAGCTCGGATTCGCTACAAACATCAAACGAGGTGTTAAGGGCGTTGACGCAAGCGGTTCAAAGCGTTCAGCCGGTCTCTATCTTAAGAGCCGCAGCATATTTGACCGTTGCGGCTGGAAGAACGTTGTATTCGCCACAGGTACTCCTATCAGCAATACTGCCGCGGAGATTTGGACCTTCATGAAATATCTTATGCCTTCCGAGGTCATGAAATCATACCATATCTTCTACTTTGACGATTTCGTGAAGAACTTCGGAAAGATTCAGACAGCGTTGGAGTTCGCAACCAACGGAAAGTTCAAGGAAAGCACACGTTTCGCTTCATACGGAAACGTACCGGAGCTTGTCCGTATCTGGTCCAGCGTGAGTGATACTGTGCTCTCAAAGGACGCAGAAGCAGCGAAGAGAAAGGATGGCAAGGCCGGAAAGCTCTCCGACAAGCTGCCGAAGATGACAGGCGTTGACGAGGGGCATCCTGACGGAAAGCCGGAAGAGATATTCCTTCCTCAGTCAAGCGAACTGGTCGGAGTTATGAAGTTCGTCCGCGATGAGCTTGAAAGGTTTGAGCACATGTCCGGTGACGAGAAGAAGGAAAACAGCTCCATTCCTCTTGTGATGTACGGACTGGCCAAACGTGCTGCCATTGACACACGCCTCGTTGTAGAGGATGGTGTTGACAATCCTGTATCCAAGACCAACAAGGCCGTAGAGCTGATTCTTGGAGACCTCAAGGATACAGAGAAGTACAATGGCACTGTGGCAGTGTTCTGCGACAACTACAGAAGACTTGATTTCAATCCGAAAACAGGTAAGAAAGACCTTGAAGGCTTCAACATCTTCGATGATATAAAGGCGAAGCTTGTTGCTGCTGGCGTGCCGGAGAACCAGATAGCCATTGTACGCAGCGGCAAGGGCAAGCTTTCCGACAAGGCGAAAGAGAAGCTGTTCGCACAGGTAAATGCCGGTGAGGTACGTGTAATCATGGGAAGCACGCAGACTCTCGGAACAGGTGTTAATATCCAGCAGAGACTGCACCTTGCAATACACATGGATACTCCGGACCGTCCTATGGACGTTACGCAGAGGAACGGACGAATACTACGCCAGGGCAATCTCCACAAGGATTGGGACCTGCCTGTACGCGTAGTCCGCATGGGCGTTGAGGATTCTCTTGACGTCACCGGCTATCAGAGACTCGATACGAAGAGCCGCTTCATCAACAGTATCATGAACGGAAAGACATTCATCCTCAATTCTCGCAACGTTGAATTCCGTACGCTTGAAGAGGAAGAGGACGATATGTATAGCAACCCTGTTGCAGTCCTTTCAGGCTCACAGTATGCGCTACTTAAGTCAAAGGCCGAAAGAGACCTTCGCAAGTATCAGAACAAGCTCCAGCAGCACAAGCAGGACCAGGTGTATATCAACAGTATGCTCCGTTGGCACACGAGCTTGATTGCGAGCGAGCAGAAGTCTATCGCCAACAATGAGGCGAAGCTGGAAAAGGTCGGAGAGATATTCCCTGCCGGAAAGGTCACAAGCGTTTCCGTTAACGGGATTACAGGAACCAACAAGGAAAGGATTAACGAGATACTGAAAGAGCAGATCTCACAGCCGATAAGGGCTATCATGGACAGGCAGCGTGCTGCTCAGTATTCAAATGAGGAAAAGCGCAAGTTCAACCTCACAATCAACGGCACGCCTGTAACTCTCAACGTCAAGGTATGGAGCGAATACTCTTATGACTACAAGGTTGGAGAAAGCAAGAGGATAGTACACGGAGACTACACGTTTGAATGCGACGAGTTCGGATTTGAAACAGTCAAGACTACCAACGCATACTCACTTGTTGACTATTTCAACGACGAGGTGGCCACCGGCAAGGTATTCAGCGAGGATATTGCGAAGTCAAAGCAAAGGATAGCTACCTGGAAGAGCGACGACGCTGAAATGCGCAAGCGCGAGGGTGTTCCGTTCGCAGATCAGGACAAGCTTGACGAAGCTAAGGCAAAGGTTGCTGAGTACACCGAGCTCATGCGCAAGGAAATGGACGAGAAGGAAGCCAAGTACAAGGACATCGAGGCTCCGGAAGTAAAGATTAACCTTGCATCAGCAAACACAAGCGAGGACGAAGCCGAAGAAGAGGACACAGTGGAAACGCATAACCGCGAATTGGCCGAAGAAGCCGAGACTCTGGACGTAAGCAATCCTCTTGTCGTAGCAGAAGCCATGTCAGCTGTGAAGAGACTGCAGGACCGCATAGGTGTTCCTGTACGTTACGTAC
>JAZLKQ010000231.1:0-3208 GCA_045597745.1 Bacteroidaceae bacterium
TTCCTCCAATCGTTCCGGACTTGAATCCATGCTGTGCTTCCCACTTTGATGTGGTAAACCCTGCAGGCATAGTACCCTCAACGGCACCCGCCAAGTCATTACCGCCATACAAATTACAGATGATGAGATGGTTGGCTTTAGGCGCTCCACGGTACAGGCCATCGTATGCCCACACGTGTGATGCTCCACCGATATTTGCCTGACGGCTACCTCCATACACGTTTACAAGGAATCCGCTGGCAAGTTCAACGAACGTATTTCCGTCAATCTTTCCCTTGAAACCACCGCCATATAGTGAGCCAAGCAAAGTACCCTGAATACCTGAATCATAATAGACATTCACGTTACCTGCCACAGTACCTAAATTAGAACCGCCGAAGGCATTGAAGATGTATGGGAAGTTCGCACTTGGGTTTTCATCTCCTGTTGCCTGACTGGCTATAGACTGCACACACAGATAGACGTCACCCATAGAGCGTGTGCCTGCACCATATCCTGCACCGAACACATTCAGGGCATTGTTACGGTCAAGGTCTGCGACCTCACCGTAAATGCCCATGTTATTCAGTTTATTGAAGAACACGTTATACAGCGGATCACTCTCACAAAGCTTAGAAAGATAACAACCATAGTTGACCCATGTGTCACCTTCCATGTTTCCTGACTCGAAGCAACCGCCATAGACGGTACCTCCGTACACACTATGCACATCACCAACCCCTTTAATACCTACAGGATGAAGGGCACACTTGAGGTCAAGATAGACAAAAGCCTTCTCCCTATTGGCTGAGAAGAGCTTGGCACGGGTAGCTTCATCCTCCGCATTCTCCGCACCTTCCTGCAACGGCATGAAATATGCAGTAGCATACTCTGCATCGTTAGCTCTTGGGTCTGCATGGACT
Organism: Bacteroidaceae bacterium; assembly: GCA_045597745.1. Classification (GTDB taxonomy): domain Bacteria; phylum Bacteroidota; class Bacteroidia; order Bacteroidales; family Bacteroidaceae; genus Minthosoma. Next base: position 903 of record JAZLKQ010000231.1, read on the forward strand.
GTGTGAATACGTGCGGCACGGTCAGCATCGTCAACAGCAAGCATACCACCCTTAAAGCTATATGTAGGCGTAGTACTACCAGCTTTCGTATAATCAATATGAGCATTGAACGCACCACCTACAATGGTATGAGCAACAGTAAGACCTTCTGGAAGACTGTAGTGGAACTTACCTGCTGATGTCTTTGCCTTCATCGAGCCACGGAAACCACCACCAACGAAGTTGCTCAACCAGATGTCATTATCATCGTCACCATCAGCAATACTGAGATGCACATCATCAGTCCATGTAAGGATACTCTCGGCAAAAGTCTTGAAAGACTCATCATCACCAGTAGGTGCGAATCCCATCTTGTAAGTGTTATCTGTATCAAAATACCAATGATAATACTTTGCCATATCAGAATCAGCATCTGTAGGCTGCTCCACAAGTGACTTGCCGTTAGAGCCCATGAAGAGACCAGAAGGATCATCATGAGGCTCATCAAGAACACCAAGCTGCACATGGTTGCCGATTGTCATATTGATACTACCACCTCCGGCAAATGTGCCATCATCATTCCATTCTCCCACATTACATGAGTTACCGCCACCGAATGTGCGACCTAAGATGCGCACCTTATCAACTGTTGCCGCATCAAAGAAGTCTTTGCCGTCATTACCTGCTATAGTGAGATTAACATTAGTAGTACGTGGACGATACTGATAGACATTACCTCCTTGCACAACAGTGTAAGTGGCATCCTTATGCTCACTATCCTTATATTCCACATACTCAGGGTTGGTATAGCCTGGGTGATTACCATTACCAGCACCATAGACATCATGCCCGATAGAACCTCCATTGATAACCATCTGAGCAGTATTCACGCTGCCGCCCACATCATTACCACCATACACATTACCACCTATCTGGATATTGTTCTTGTACGAAGAATAATTATAGGTATTACCATTGATAGAGATATCAGCATCCCCCTTTAGCATACCGATCTTGGTAGATGCAGTACCATCATTAGCACCTGTTCCTACGATACTACCCATCACACCGCCACCATACACATCATTGATGATATTACCACCAGTAATGACAAGGGAGGTGTTACCGACTGTAGCATAGTAACCGCCACCATAGACATTGTAGATGGCAGCTCCTGCCACACCACCGATATGCACATTACATGTTCCACCGACACTTCCGTTCATACCGCCTCCAATAACCTCAAAGAGGCCGTTGCCTTTTCTGGTCAAGGAAACATCTACAGATGTATTGCCAGTCACGGTAGCAGTCTTACCAAGACCACCACCGAAAACAGAATATCTCGGACTACTGAGCAAGGTGTCAGCCATATACTCAGGAACAGCCACATCAGTGACAGTAACAGTCGTGCTACCATCAACGCGCGCCACCTCACCGCCGCCATAGACATTACCTCCGATATTAACAGTCTGTGACATTGCGCATTCGGCGACTCCTGACAGGAGCAGCAGCGCTATATTCAGTATGTTAATTATTCTCTTCATCGTCATGTGGTATTATAGTATCATTATTATCGTTATCATTTACAAGAATCATATCAAGTTCGTCTGACGCTAAGCTCAGAGCCAGCCTGTTCAGTTCCATACATTCGCTGCGAGTGATGGTTGCTGTACGACACCTGTCCTCCCACGGTGCAAGAATGAGTATGTGTCCTTCACAACAGGCATCAAACTCGCTGCGGGATGGAGTATAGAGACTGCTGAATCCCTCACGCGTAAGGCGTATATAGCTCATTCCCATCGTCAGGGCAGCATCACGTATCGCCTTCTCGGTCTTGCTGATGAAGGGACTGACGAGTACACTTCCCATATCACCAGCCTTCAGGAGTCTCTCGGTATGTGCTTCTGCCTCCGTCACTCCCAGAATAGGCTTACCAGCGGAGTCCTTTGCTGGCACATCCTGCTCCCAGCGATGGAACTGCACCTGTTCCTTTTGGGCTTTACGAAGAAGGTGGATATTCCCAAGTGCTGCATAATCACCGCCATTGATACGGATGTGATGCACCTTCCTGAAGAGGTCACGATGCAGCTGCTTCATTCGCAGGCGGTAGATATTATCATCAAGATAGGCTTCCTCCGTCACCATGTGCTTATTGCTAAGAATGATAGTGTCAGTATAGCCATCATCCCAGAGAGAAGGACGACCCGTGCGCGCATCGCTTGGCACCTTCTTATTAGCTGAGCGGGAAAACCGCTCAGCACCACTCAAACGCTCAGCACCACTCAAACGCTCAGCACCACTCAAACGCTCAGCACCACTCAAACGCT
>JAZLKQ010000232.1:0-5156 GCA_045597745.1 Bacteroidaceae bacterium
GCCATAGCTGACCTGCACTGTATCGCCAGGACCTACGCCGCCGGCAGCCATGACACGAGCCACACCTTCAGCCCACATCTCGAGGTCGTTCTTAGTATATGTGTCTACTACAGGCTTGCCCGTAGTTCCGGATGATGCATGTATACGCACAACTTCTGTTGGTGGTACCACCTGCAGACCAAATGGGTATTCGTCACGCAGGTCATGCTTTGTCGTAAATGGGAGCTTCTTGATATCATCGATAGTCTGGATGTCGTCAGGCGTAACGCCGAGCTCTGCCATCTTGCGACGATAAAACTTAGACTTCTCATAACAAGTCTTTACCACCTTCTTGAGGCGTTCTCCCTGTAGGGCGCGCATCTCCTCGCGCTCCATACATTCCATCTTAGGATTGTAGATCATAATGTGTTTCTGATTAGTTATTTGTTAGTAAATCATTTCCTTAGTTCTTGATGCCTAATAGATACATGCACCATCAGACATACGGTTGACTCACATGTATCATACGGTCGATCAAGCCTCGTCATACGCTTGACGAAGCCTCATCATACGTATGATGAAAATACATGCTACTGCAGTGCGTCGTACTCAAACTCCTTCTTCAACCTGTATGCAAGTCCTGTCATCATGGCAATGACCTCACCATGCTGATTGGTGACCTTGATGTCGCAGTATGGCAGTTTGTGATGGTTGACCACCTCCGTACACTCGGCAGTGATATGGTCGCCGAGATTGGCAGACTTGATGAAGGTGATGGTATTGCTGATGCCGAGCGTTAGGATGCCGTGACAATTTGCCACGCCTGCAAAACTAAGGTCTGCAAGTGTGTACATCACTCCACCCTGGCATACACCTGCACCGTTGAGATGACGCTCCTCCACGGTCAGTTCGGCACGGGCATATCCATCTCTCACTTCCGTAAGCTGTGCGCCGATGCTCTTGGCGAAGCGGTCGCCGTCGTTAAGTCGTTGTAATAGTGTCATATATGTATCTGATGTGATGATAAGGCATGATGTACCGTGGGTCGACTATTTGTTTGCCGCATCAAATGCCTTGAGGTTTGCCTCGACCACAGCCTCACCCTTGCGTGCAAAGATGGTAGCGACCGCTGTACGGAGCTGTTCCGGAGTGACAATCTCGAGGTACCTGGCAGCCATACCGAGCAGTACGACATTGGCGCTACGTACCGATCCTGCATCCTTCGCCACCTGTTCGATGTCGAGCTGCACCACGTGAGGGAGTGCAGAGAGTTCTGCAAAGAGCGCTTCCTGGTCAGGGTAGTTAGGGATGTTGACAAACGGTTTGTTGCTCGTCACCACCACACCGTCCTTAGAGAGGTATGGCAGATAACGCAGTGCCTCCATTGGCTCCATCGAGATGATGATGTCGCATCCTCCCTTAGGTATGAGGTCGCTATAGATGTCGTCGGTAGAGAGACGGAGGTTGGACTGCACGTCGCCTCCGCGCTGGCTCATGCCATGCACCTCTGCCTGTTTGAGATTCACTCCAGCCTTCGTGGCTGCCTCACCGATGATTGTGGCGATGGACAAGATACCTTGTCCTCCTACACCACAGAGAATTATGTCTTTTTTCATATTCATATAAAGCCCCTCTCCCCCGACCCCTCTCCCCCTATAGGGCGAGGGGAGGCCATCCGGATGGGAATACATTTGCCCTTCGATACCTACCTTTCAGCTCCTACAGAACGAGGGGAGGATATACGGATGGGAATACATTTGCCCTACGATACAAAACTGTATATTCCTCTTGAGCGAGGGGATAGAGATTATTAGTTTGTTAATTCTTTTTTTATTGTTAGTATTACTTGGTCGATGTCATAGAGCACTTGTTCGTTTGTAAACCTAATGACTCTGAATCCTGCATCAGTTAAGCGTGATGTTCGGACCTCATCATCTTCGACCTGTATCGGGTCCTGATGATAACCGCCATCAACCTCTATGATGAGTTTGGTATCGAGACAGATGAAGTCAGCAATATAGTCGAGAATGGTGTGTTGACGTCTAAATCTATATCCGAGTTTCTTACCTTTCAGTTCCTTCCACAAGACATCTTCCGCAATCGTAGGGAAACTTCGTTGATACCTTGCACTATGCTTCAGCATCTCGTACCTGTCCCTATTGGTTGTCTTATAGAATACCTTACCAGTATCGTTCATAATGTTCTATTCACACAATTATTAACTCTGGAATGATTTTTAATGTCTGTACACCCCTATTCTATTAATAATATAGCCTTTCCATCAGTTACTCCGCCCCCCCTACTCTCCTTATTATATAGTCTTTCCATCAGTCACCCCTCGCCCTATAGGGGGAGAGGGGACGGGGGAGAGGGGCTTTGGCTCACTTCTTCTTCTCCCTTGCGTGACGTGCCGCCGTCTGTATGCATTCGCGTCGTGGAATGATGACAGACACGCCAGGGTAGTCTATCTCCTCCTTGAGTATACGGGTAATCTCAGGCATGTTCTTAGGGAGAGGCACCACCACACGTACGTGGGCAGGATCGACACCGAGACCGATGCAGATGGCTTCGTACTTGTTGGTGCCGGCACTGTCCTGCCCTCCTGTCATGCCTGTCGTGAGGTTGTCGGAGATGACTACAGTGATGTTGGCATTGTCGTTGACCGCATCGAGCAGGCCTGTCATACCTGAATGTGTGAATGTGGAGTCACCGATGACTGCCACCGATGGAAAGAATCCTGCATCTGCAGCGCCCTTTGCCATCGTGATGCTCGCACCCATGTCTACACAACTGGAGAGCGCCTTGAATGGTGGCAATGCTCCTAATGTATAACAGCCTATGTCGCCGAAGATGCGGTAGTCTGGATATGTGGCAAGCACCTGATTGAGAGCAGTATACACGTCACGATGACCGCATCCCTGACAGAGTTGCGGAGGTCGTGCGGCGAGGTTGGCAGCTGGTGCATGTCCCTCACCGAGAGTGATGCCAAGGGCGGCAGCTACTGAGTCTGGGGTGAGTTCGCCCATACGTGGGAGGTCTCCTGTAAGGCGTCCCTTGACCACAGCCTTATCTCCTACTATGCAGCGCACACCTTCCTCTACCACTGGCTGTCCATCTTCGACCACGAGGATAGTATCGCATGTAGATGCCATAGACATTATCTTGTCGGCAGGCAATGGGTACTGTGAGACCTTGAGTATGGCAGCGCCAGATGCGTCGGCAGGTACAGCCCCTGCAGTGAGTGCCTCCTTGACGTAGTTGTAGCCGATGCCACATGCTATGATGCCGAGACGTGCGCCCGACTCCACCTTATTGTATTGTGACTGCTCGCTCGCCTGTAGCATGGCAGGCTGCTTGTCGATGAGTTGTGCGTACTTGCGGCGCGCTATGCCTGGGAGCAACACCCAGCTGTCTTTAGACGGATTGAGCGGATTTTGCTCCTTTGCCTCGCCCACCTCTACGGCTGCACGTGAGTGTGCCAGACGGGTTACGATACGGAGGAGCACTGGTTCCTGAAGCTGTTCGGAGAGGTCAAACGCCGATGCCATCATGTCGTATGCCTCCTGTTGATTGCTTGGTTCGAGCACTGGAATCATGGCAAATTTAGCATAAAATCGTGAGTCCTGCTCGTTCTGACTGGAGTGCATCGAAGGGTCGTCTGCCGCCAGTACCACGAGTCCGCCGTTGACTCCCGTGATGGCGCTGTTGACAAATGCATCTGCACATACGTTCATACCTACATGCTTCATACACACGAGGGTACGCTTGCCGGCATACGACATGCCGAGTGCAGCCTCCATTGCGGTCTTCTCGTTGGTACACCAGCGACTGCGTATCTGACGCTCACGTGCCTCAGCATTGGTCTGGATAAATTCGGTGATCTCTGTCGAAGGCGTACCTGGATAGGCATACACGCCACTGAGTCCGGCATGTATTGCACCGAGCGCTATCGCTTCATCACCAAGAAGTAATCTTTTCATAAGCATTATATTTATTTGTCTTTCAATAATTCATAAGACGTTTATCATTAATGTTACAATCTGTAGTCAAATCTACAAATACTGGTTACAAATATACACAATAATACACAACTAATTGCACATCTGATAAGAAATCTGCGCAAGACGGAGAAGTTTTCGCCTGTCATCGCGCTTGTATGCAGATATTGGCAAATGCAAAGCGTGCGATCGTGGACTAATCCATCGACCGCACGCTATATATATAAGGTATAAAATGTGTCTGTCTGATGTCACTTCGTAAACAGATAACCCGTGATATGTACATGTCTCAACATATAGTTTTCGCCTGAATAGCTATTGGATATATCTATCAGACTGACCACATACATGCCGTCTGACGACTTGCCGTCCATACTCCACACAAGGCTCTTGCCATTCTTACATTCAGCTTCTAACTTGTTGATATCCAATGTCAATATCGAGCCACCATTATCATTGGCACGTAGATGCCACAGGGTAGAGTCCTCGACATTGCACTCATCATAGAAGTCCACACTCTTGAAGTGCGTATACCCCTCTGGCACTGGATACTTGTCATCACTCCTGTACGATAAGACATACTCACGATTTGTGACATATTTGCCCCTATCATAATCGTACATCACATTAGGATTGTCCACATACTCCTTGACAGCATATGCGCTATATGTATTGTACAAGTAATGAAGCAGCGAATTGGCTACATCAGCCTTCTCCTTGCCAATCCTCTTGGTCCAATCCATATATGCCTTATCGCCCATCGGCAGGATGGCAGGCTGACACTGTGCCATCAGCGACTGCAGACGATGCTGTATATAAGTGCGTGTGATGGTGTAGTAATTGACCGGGCCAAATGACGTCAGTACAAACAGCAGCGCAAATGACAATGGTATCCAATGGATGCGACGCGCACGACATACGAACAGACCTATGCACACCGCATAGTACCATACGTTGAGTGTGACCATATAGAGGCGGTTGACCGTGATGTCGTAGTCGCTCAGACGACGTCCTATGGACACGCTCATCAACAGCAGCAGAGGCAATATACATACCGGCAACCACCGTACTATCCATCGTTCAAACGGATGCGCCTCACCTCTCATGTTAGGGTAGAGCAACAGTTCGACTACCACGCACACTACCATCAATGCAGTGACGAGATAGCATACTCCACCA
>JAZLKQ010000233.1:0-4758 GCA_045597745.1 Bacteroidaceae bacterium
TTCATGGCTTTTTGATTTTGAAGTTAGCGACTGAGGTCTTGACTACATACACCTTGCCTGACTGTTCTGGAAGGGAGATGGTGGCAGCACCATTCCTGCTTGTCTTGGCAGATGCAACGAGAGCACCATCTACTGTATAGAGGGCAATCTGTGTATCAGGCTCTGCACCTGTGACTGCAAGTCCATTCTCGCTGAATGAAAACATATTCTGCGGAGCATTTACCATATTGACTCCTGTAGGATCTACGTACAAATACGTAAACTTCAGCACGTCGGCTGACTGATAACTCACTTCGTTCATGTGAGTGGTGAGCACTAACTCATCACCGTTGAACGCTACTATTGGATTCTCGTCGAGCAAGTATACCACTTGCTTGCCAGATGCAAGATGTAGCATCATAGCATTGATGTCCTCTGCCCATGAGGACAATGCCACAACTGCCATCAAGAATGTTAATGATAATCGTTTCATGTTGTGTTAGGAAATTTATTAATTATACATTATGCTTTATCCGAAACTGTCTTGTATATCTTCCACCCTATTGCCGCAATAAGCATACTCATCAGCGGACTTACGTAGTTGAATACACAGTAAGGCAGATACTCCAGTGTCGGTACTCCAAGCACGGCTGCCTGGGTCATACCACATGTATTCCATGGTATAAGCACGGAGACCACCGTTGCGGAGTCTTCCGTCGAACGGCTTAGCAGACGTGGCTCGTACCCCATCCTCTTGTACACGTCCTTGTACATGCTTGCAGAGAGTATGATGGAGATATACTGGTCGGATGTCATGACATTGAGGAATATACCCGTAAATACTGTTGACGCCACAAGAGTGAACACATTGCGTATACAGCGTATGATAACCGATGTGATACTCTGCAACATACCGCTCGCTACCATTGACGCTCCGTAACACATGGCGCAAAGTATCAGCCAGATGGTATCAAGCATACCTGCCATGCCACCTGTACTGACGAGGTCATTGAGTGAAGCATTGCCTGTCTCCACGTTGGTACTGGTAAAGAACGTGATCATCACTCCCTTGATGGCACTCTCCCACCCCACAGTGTCCGTGCCTGCAATACCCTGCAACACTTGTGGCTGGAATATGATGGCAAAGACTCCTGCAAGCAATGAAGAGACAAACAGGGTAATGAGCGAAGGTACCTTCTTTGCAATCAACACGGCAGTAACGGCTGGTACTATCAGCGTCCACAGAGAGATGTTGAATGCCTTGTCAAGTCCTTCGGTATATTGAGTAACCATCACGTCGCCATTGTCTCCATAATAGAATCCTGCTATGAAGAACACCACCAATGCCACTATCAACGATGGTGTAGTGGTGAAAAGCATATATCGTATGTGGGTAAAGAGCTTTGTGCCTGCACTTGACGCTGCAAGTATGGTGGTGTCACTCAACGGGGAAATCTTATCGCCGAAGTATGCACCAGAGATTATTGCGCCTGCCACCCACGGAGATGGTACGCCGAGTGCCTCGCCAATGCCAAGCAACGCAACTCCTATCGTGGCTATGGTGGTCCACGAACTACCTGTCATGAGCGACACTATAGCACATATCACACAAGTACTTACAAGAAAGAGGCTGGGCGACATGATCTGCACGCCGTAATAGATGAGAGTCGGCACCACGCCACTTATCATCCACGACCCCGACAGCATACCGATGACTATCAATATCACTATCGACACGCTTGCACCACCTATCGTCTTCTTGATCTCTTCCTCAAACGCCTCCCATGGAGTCTTGTTAGCAATGATGGACACACATACACATACGGCTGTGCTTATCAGGAGAGACACCTGACTACCGCCGCCTAGCGCATCGCTACCGAAAAAGCTGATGGTGACATATATCATGGCAACCAGCGTCAATACCGGTATAAGCGATATGAGGGGATGAGGAAGAGTTTGTTTATGTTCTTCCGAACTTTGGGGCTTTTGAGTTTCCATCATATATTAATCAAAGTATTAGTTAATTAGTATTACAGTTTTATAATTTAGGCACTCATATAGAACTCAATCAATAACAACGCTCTTTGCATACAAAGTGCTTAACTGAAAGTCCTACACATAGAAAGCGCATGGGTCAAGTACTATACGAATTGCATCTATTTAAGTATCATACTGAGTATGGCCTCTCTCTCATCTCCATACGGATAGAGGTTGATATGGTTGTACTCATTTATCTCCACATCAGGGACTATGCCATCCGCATATCCGTAGTCACCCGTCGCATCTGCCACGTATGCGGTAGCAGGATATAGTGTGCAATGATATTCGGTAGACTTGATAGGGCTCAGCATCACATTCTGCCCCTTGGTCTTTGTGCCCAGCACCTGCACACCATCTATGCCACAGGTAGCCTGCAGACCATGCACAAGCCATTCGGCTGCGCCCTGAGTATGCTCGCCTGTGATAATATATATATAGGTGAAGGCGGGATTGTATTCGGCAAACGACTTGTCGTATACAAGTGTCTCGTTGCGCATCGAGAGGTCTTCTCTCCACAATGTCTTAGCAAATGTATCGCCATAATGTGCCGCTGGCACTATGCATGAGACCAATGTATGAGCCATGGCAAGCGTGCCGTCGTTGCAAAGTCGTAGGTCTAATACCAGTTCGTCAGCGCCAGCAGACTTAAACTCGCTCATGATGTCAAGCATCTGCTGACGATAGTCTCTTGATATGCCCTCCACTTCGTATGGACGCTCCACGAGTCGAGTCGACATAAGATACGCCACCTTTCTGCCGGCATGAGGTATGATCCTATGCACAGGGAATGCCTCATCTTCCACTTTCTCCGACGCTCCCATCTCATGCTTTGACGTTGTCTCCCAATAGTACTTGCCTTCTACCTCGTCATAGTCTATCGTAGCAACCTCAAGCGTAGCCTCTCTACCAGAAACAAGTAACTTGGTATTGTTGGAAGTAATCTTATTGCCGTTGACTGTACCGATAAAGCACCCTCTGTCTACTCCGCATCTGTCTGCAGGTGAATTGGGATATACCGTAATAACTCTTGCGTACTGGCGGCTTGTCTCTCCTGTAGGGTCCGACATGACAGTAAAGTCTATGCCGTAGGACTTGAGATGATTGAAGTAACCACGCTCGTGCAAGTCCTGGCTGATGGTGTCGATAGTGACATACGACCATGTCTCCTTGGTCGGACTCTGGGCTGTCATCTTCTTCATGAAGTCTGTAGGATTGGCAAAATATCCTTTCCACTCCACATCTTTTATGTTTTCGCCCCACAGATACTCTGCCTTCATCTGCTCCTGTATCCATCGGCAATGCTCTGTCTTGGCAACGTATTCGTATGTCCTGTCTTCACCACACGACACGGTCAGCAGGACTAATGCCGCAAGTATGACCGTTATTGTAATCTTTGACTTATAAAATGCTCTGTACAACATTGAGAGTGTTATTAAATGGTAATATTTCTGCAAAGTTAAACATTATATTTTATATTTTTGCTTACATTTGCACAATTCATAAATGTCAGACGACATTCTCTGCCTAAGTTGCATTATTATTAACAAATAAATTATATTTATCAATCATGAAGAAGATCTTCTTAGGAGCAATGGCAGTAGCTGCCATCTCCATCGCCTCTTGTACAGGAGGTCAGACCAACAGTGAAAGTACTGACATAGACTCTGTAGCTACTGAGATTGAAGTTGCTGACACACTCGCACAGACTGTGGAAGACGTGGCTGTAGTGGCATCACCAGATGCGTTTGCACAGGAAATCAATGAGGCTATCGCAACAGAAGACAAGTCTAAGCTTGAGTCTGTCATAGCCGCTGCACAGCAGAAGGTTCAGGAACTCACTGAAGCTGGTAACACTGAAGGTGCAGCAAAGTATATCGCTATGATTCAGAAGATTGTAGAAAACAACAAGGAGGCTATCTCTAACATCTCATCTGCATCTATTGGCGAACTCACAAGCATCGCAACTAAGGCTCCACAGAGTGTAAAGGACGCTGTAGAGGCTGCAAAGGCTGCATTCTCTGCATCTGAAGCTGGCGAGAGCGCTGGAGACCTCAAGGAAAAGGCTGCAGAGAAGGTTGAAGAAGCTAAGCAGGTTGTCAAGGAGAAGGTAAACGAGAAGGTAGGCGAAAAGGTAGATGACATCAAGCAGAAGGCTACTGATGCTGCCAGCAAGGCTGCTGATGACGCTAAGCAGAAGGCTGCTGACGCTGCCAAGAAGGCTCTCGGCTTCTAAGACAATCATTTGATTTGCACTAATCTAAGTACAAATCTAACATAACAACAACGGGGGTGTGCCACTTCAAGATGAGGTAGCACGCCCCCTTTGCTATATCATCTGGGGCAAATATCTTTATGAATAAGGCATGAAGCCGTAACAAAACACATCTAACGACCTAATGACGGCCGCTCGATACTCGAGTACCATGTGGTGAACACTCGAATACTGCGCAAAGCGCCATTTTAAGAAAACAAAAGAAAAACCTTGTCTATTAGGTAATTTCAACATGCGAAAGTTGCATCACGAAATGCTCTTCCATCAGAAACTGTATGAGCAACCAACCACGAGTGCACGAGCATTACGGTCTTCGTTGGTTACGATAGCGTCGGCTGCATTACGGAGCACCTGCTCATAGTTTTCCTCAAATATATCCTGTACAAATGCATATACTGCCCATGGCCCAAGCTGCTTGGCAGCACGTAGGGCAACATACATGTTGGAACGGTCGTAGTAGTGTTGAT
>JAZLKQ010000234.1:0-3013 GCA_045597745.1 Bacteroidaceae bacterium
AGCTGAGCCTACAGGTCCACTGCACAACAAGGTGCATCCACGTATCTCTGTCGCTGCAAGATGGATTGGTACGGTATATCTCGGGCTGACGGTGCTCTGCATCATATCGCTCCTTATATGCGGAATGAACACATTTGACGCCATCAACCTCTCTATGACATGTACCGCAACGGGCGGATATGCTACCCATAGCGCATTGCTCCATGAGGTATACAATTCCCCTGCCATCGAGTATGTACTTACGGTATTCATGTTTCTCTCGGGCGTAAACTACACCTTATTATATTATACTATGCTCAAGGGCAGGGTGCGTCAGTTCTTCCACGACTCAGAGCTCAAGACCTTCCTCTTCATCATGTTGACGGCAACAGTAGTATGTACCGTCACACTTATGATGTACAATGACAAGGGCGATTTCGAACTGTCGTTCCGCGAGAGTATATTTACCATCGTGTCCATGCAGACCACTACGGGATTTGCCGTATGTGACTACACATTATGGCCTGAGCTGCTGATGCCGGTGCTGCTCTTTGTGATGTTTGCGGGCGCATGTTCAGGTAGTACGAGCGGTGGATTCAAGTGCATACGTATATCAATACTGCTTAATATCATACGCAACGAGTTTAAGCATATACTTCATCCACGTGCCGTCATACCAGTCAAGTTGGGCGACAATGTCATCAATACAGCTATCGTTCGTACACTCATAGCCTTTGTGTCACTCTTCGTAGGAGCCTTGTTTATAGGTGCATTCATACTTGCACTATGTGGAGTAGATACCGACTTAGCGCAATCCATGACCGAATCAGCACCACGACAGGACCATACGGAGGCGTTCTCACTTGCCATGTCTGCACTCAGCAACGTCGGTCCGGCTGTAGGATATTATGGGCCTGCTCACTCATGGGCGATTATTAGTCCGTTGGCTAAGATGGTATGCTCATTCCTTATGCTGATAGGTCGTCTCGAACTGTTCCCAATCTTGATATTATTCTCCCGTTCGTTCTGGAAACAGCGATGAACCCCTCCTCACATGTATACACCTTATATATATAAATATGTATTGAGAGCTACATGTATCATGTACTTATGCATGGTGAGCATGTATATGTCAGCACAGTCGATGAAGGAGTATACGTGGGAACAGTTTGTAGAACAGTATGCCGAAGACAACTTTGACGATGGCGAATACGATGACGACCTGATGCAGGAACTCTACGAACTCTATATCCACCCACTCAATCTCAATACGGTTAGCGAACAAGATCTCCGCGTCTTCCCCTTTCTGAGCGAATCGCAGATATGCGACATCATGGACTACATAGATGACAACCGCCCTCTGCTCTCCACAGGCGAACTGATGTCGCTCCGCAGCCTTGACTACAATACCCGTCACTACCTGCAGCTCTTCTGCCATGTAGGAGCCGACCCCGTAGCCGATAGCCTACGCATAGACAGGAGGAGCTGGAGGCATGTCACGGCAAGAAAGATACTGCAGTATGGCAGCAACGAGCTGACGGCACGCACCGATATACCTCTATATACCAGTGCAGGCTACGCTCAGTATCCCGCCGACCAACTGGAGTCCTCACCCAACAAAGTGTACCAGGGCAATAGACTGTACCATAGTGTGAGGTATATGTTCAGTTCGATGCGTCACGTTGAGGCTGGACTACAGATAGAGAAAGACGCAGGCGAACGAGGCATCGACTTCTTCTCAGCATACGCCATACTACGTGACATGGGCATGATACGTACCCTTGCCGTAGGCAATTACAAGGTGAGCTTCGGGCAGGGACTTGTGGTCAATACCGCTGGAGGCTTCGGCAAGATGATGACATACAATAGTCTCGGCCGCATGGATCGAGGCATACGCAAGCACTCATCTACATCGGAGGCGAACTACATGAGTGGCGCAGCACTAAGCCTTAACCTCACGCCAGACATGTACCTCACAGCCTTCTATTCACATCGCAACGAAGACGGCACACTCTCTACAGTAGTCCCCAATGCCATATCGTCCATACAGACAGATGGCCATCACCGTACCGCCCTCGAGCGTAGCAAGAAGGGCAACTTAGCCAACACCACCTACGGCGCCAACCTCCATCTTGCCGTCGGCGACGTACACCTCGGCGCTACAGCAGTGCGCACCACATATTCCAGATACCTATATCCAAAGTACGACACCCCCTCATCACTCTATCGATTGTACAACCCACAAGGCAGAGACTTCGCCTCCTACGGACTGTCCTACTCATACGTGCGAGGCATACTGTCCATGCGTGGCGAGACTGCCATGTCACATAGCTACAGGGTAGGAGTGGAGGCTGACGAACTCACTACTAAGGAGGCACAGAACGGATATGCCACCATCAACAGCATACAGCTGAGAGCCACACGTCAGGACGTCTTCACCCTGCTGCAGAGATATTACGGGGCCAAGTACGCTACCATATATGCGAAATCATTTGCCGACAACTCCCGTACTCAGAATGAAAGCGGCGTCTTCCTCTCGTGGACACACACCTCAGAGTCGGGCGTCAGCATAGAGTCATACGTAGACTTCGTGCACTTTCCATGGCTCAAGTATCAGGTCACAGGCAGTTCCAATGCGGTAGAGGGCATGATGCAGATAGGCTACGAACATAGCGACCGTCTCAACCTCTCCCTCCGCTACCGGCTCAAGTCCAGGCAGATGGACCTCACACTACCAGCCGACGACGACGAGACCACCATGCTCAGTTACCGTACTACACACAATGTACGCCTGCAGGCCAACTACTCATTGACCTCACACTTAGCCATGCGTACCACCGCCACAGCAGTCATGTCACACTTCCCGTCAAGAGACGACCAGTGGGGATATATGCTCTCGCAGCACCTGAGCTGGACAGACGCCGCACGCCACATGAGATACCAGATGACCCTCAGCTACTTTGACACCGACAGCTATGATGCCCGCCTCTACGCCTACGAGCCAAGTCTGCTCTACTCATTTGGCATGATGTCA
>JAZLKQ010000235.1:0-6060 GCA_045597745.1 Bacteroidaceae bacterium
TTGGCGCCGCCACGCTGCTGGCCTGCCATATCAGACGCTCCAGGT
This sequence comes from Bacteroidaceae bacterium, assembly GCA_045597745.1. Lineage (GTDB taxonomy): Bacteria > Bacteroidota > Bacteroidia > Bacteroidales > Bacteroidaceae > Minthosoma. The sequence continues at coordinate 46 of JAZLKQ010000235.1, forward strand.
GCCAATCCTCTGCCACCATTGCCTATGAGTTCGTCGTAGAGGTCACCATCCCAATAGATGCGGAAGTTCTGTGGCAACCACTGTTCTGTCTCTGCCACTACGGTGCCATCGACGTTATACACTTTCTTCTCAGCAGCACACCACATCTCCGATCCGCGATGTTCCGGGTCTATGTCTGCCGCAATACCACGACCTGTGTCCTGCCTGTCCTTGTTACGGAAGAGTATCTCGCCGGTACATGCGTCTCGCAAGTTAGATCCATGCTCGCCTCCCTCCAGTGACATATAATATTCCAGTCCAGGACGGTCAGGTATCAGGTCACCCAGATGCTGTGCATCACCATGCCCCAGTCCTGTGCTGTAGAGCAGTTTGCCGTCATGATCTATGGCAGCACTGCCGTATGTTATCTCATCATATCCATCACCATCCACATCTGCTACGGCTATGCTGTGAGCACCCTGACCAAAGGCTGTACAGTTCAAGCCAGTCGCCTCTGCTATCTTATTGCCGCCAGCATCCATCACCATCCATTCCTTTGGAGACACACTGGCATGCAACCAGCGCGTGCTGAGTTTACTGCCATCAAAGTCCACTGCCCAAAGATATGATCTGGTATAATATCCTCGGCACATTACTGCCGAAGGATTGGCATTCTTGCCACCGAGAAAGGCTACACATGCCAGATAACGCTCACCGCGGTTACCAGGACTGTTGTCACCCCACTCTTTCGTTGCATACTCTGGTGCACCGCCTACGCCAAAGGCACGGTTTGGATTATAGAACACGGTGTGCACTGCATGACCATCCTTACCATTAAACACTGTGAGATACTCAGGACCATTGAGCACATGTCCTCGCTCGTCACGGTATATTGCAGCATTATCAGCTCCCTTAATCTCTGCATCGGTTGCGGCATCCGTCACATAATTGCCTTTGCCGTCCTTCGTGCCAGGCGCTGTCTTGCATATCATTTCGGCCTTGCCGTCACCATCAAAGTCATAGACCATGAACTGAGTATAGTGTGCACCGGCACGTATGTTACGTCCCATGTCTATGCGCCACAGACGCTGTCCGTTGAGCCTGTAACAGTCGAAGAGCACCGGACCTGTAAATCCCTCGTGCGAGTTGTCGTGCGCATTGGTCGGTTCCCACTTGAGTACAATCTCATACTCACCATCTCCGTCTACATCTCCCACCGATGCGTCATTGGCAGTATATCCGTATCGCTGGCCATCGGGAGTGACTCCTCCCTGGGGAGTGTCAAGCGGTATGCTGATATAGCCTTTCGGGCTGGACGCCTTGATGGTATATGCCCCTGCCGGCGACGATGTGGCATCTGCACCAACGGCGCGCACTTCGTAGCGGACATCCGAATTGACTTTGAACACATCCTTATAGAATGTAGCGGACAATGGCTTCTTGTTGATCTTGACGCCATCACGATATATGTCGAACTTTGTATTGTAGTCCTCTGTATCCATGAGTCGCCAAGACAGCACCACGCAGTCGTCTGACTCCTGTGGTACTGCTACAAGTCCTCGTCCTAAGCTTTCAAGTTGTACCTTACTGTAGTCATATCGTGGCTGAGCTATCATACAAAAAGGCACAAAATAGAGTGCAACGTTAATCAATAGGCGTCGCATAAGATAGTAGTTTTTAAGTAGTTAGTAAAGTTGAGCTATATTTGTGTGGCAGACACTTGACGGCCGGATAGTTCGGCATCAGAAGGTCTTTGTGTATTCTTCGAGCTTGCCGTACGAACCATTGAAGTAATTCCACAAGGACAGTTTCACCGTAAAGCCATCAAGTGGAATCTCGCTCTCGTTTGCCGGCGAAATGCCCCATTTGCTGAACGACTTGCTATAGTTTGCCCATATATACTTCTTGACAGCGTCCACACCCTTGCATTTTGCGAGCTTCTGCTTGTATGTCTCAAGCGCCTGTTCATTACACTTTGCCACGGCATATATTGTCATGCTCTGGTTGGATGATGCTGTCTCAGTAAATATGTTCTTGTCGCTGCCTTCCACGTATTGACTGAAGGTAAGGCCTACATCTGGAGTGGCAAGTGCCGCAATGACAGGCGCATAGAAGATGGTGTCGTTGATATCTGCGAACATGACTGTGTCGCATGAACCGAAATAATTTACACTTGCCTTGGACGCTTCATCGTTGTCGCTCAGGCAAGATGTCATCAATGTTGATAATGTCACGATGGACATTACGAGATAAATAAGCTTTTTCATTTTTCTTTGTGTATGTATGTATTTACTAAAAGTAATTATTCAGAAATTGGTCAGAAATTTTATTTATTTAAGAATTAGTAAACATTTAGCTCGACGAAGTCAATTAGTGATGAATGCCCCCTTGGGGGTTAGGGTGCTTGTTAAGGGCTCCTTACTTCTTCCTGCTAAATTCGCGAGGCATGTCACTCATCTCTCCCACGATAAAGAGTCGTACCATATCGTCCTTGCAGTTGGAGAACACCTGTATGTGCTTCTTAAACTTGCTTGGCATCTTGCCTGTTCCATTGTACGTGACAGTGATGACTCCCGAAGCCCCAGGAGAAATGAAGTCTTTCGGATAGTCTGCCACAGTACATCCGCAGGAGGTATGCACAAAGTTGATGACGAGCTTGGCTTTGCCTACATTGGTAAACCTGAACTTCACCTTCTGCACAGGATCATCCATGGAGAATGTTCCTATGTCGATCGTAGTCTTCTCAAACTTGATGACTGGATATTTCTTGGCACTCAGACCCAATGTCATAGCCATGAGCAGAGTGAGCAGAGCAAATCTGATTTTAAGCATATCTATTGTCGTTTTTATATTGTATGATACATGTCCAAATGCAACGGGTACGACGAAGCGTACTATGCATTGGTTCGCAAAGGTAATTCAAATATGATAAACAAAGAAATAACTTTGCAAAAATTACCACTTATTTACAATAATGTAAGGTTGTATTTGCCTATGTGTATTTTTTTGTATAATTTTGCAACCTTGAAAACAGACGTGCCAAGAGAGAGTTGGTACAAACACAACACATTATACAACAATATTCACGACAAACTAAAAGTATTACGACATGGCTGAGACTAAGTACATCTTCGTCACAGGAGGTGTTGCCAGTTCACTGGGCAAAGGCATCATTTCCTCAAGTATCGGTAAACTGCTTCAGGCAAGAGGATTCAACATTACTATCCAGAAGTTTGACCCCTACATCAACATTGACCCTGGCACACTCAATCCTTACGAGCACGGAGAATGCTATGTGACCATAGACGGTCAGGAGACAGACCTCGACCTCGGGCATTATGAGAGATTCACTGGTATACAGACCACCAAGGCCAACAACATCACAACTGGAAGGATATACCAGAGTGTCATCGAGAAAGAACGTCACGGAGACTATCTCGGCAAGACCATACAGGTGGTACCACACATCACCGACGAGATCAAGATGAACATGAAGGAGCTCGGCATAAAGGGCAACTTTGACTTTGTCATAACAGAGATCGGAGGTACAGTAGGAGACATCGAGGGACTGCCATTCCTCGAAGCCATCCGCCAGCTCAAGTGGGAACTCGGCAGCAATGCCGTATGCATACATCTCACATACGTGCCATATCTCGCCGCAGCGGGCGAACTCAAGACCAAGCCTACTCAGCACTCGGTCAAGGAACTCCAGAGTCTCGGCATACAACCGGACATCATCGTCCTGAGAGCTGAGCACGAACTCAGCCAAGGACTCAGAGACAAGGTGGCAAGCTTCTGCAACGTGGACAAGGACTGCGTGGTACAGAGCCTTGACCTCCCATCCATATACGACGTGCCTGTCAAGATGCAGGAGCAGGGACTCGACTCGGCTATCCTCCGCAAACTCAACATGGAGGTAGGACCTACACCAGAACTCGGTCCATGGCGTTCATTCCTTGAGATGAAGAAGAATGCGACCGAAGTCATCAACATAGGTCTCGTGGGCAAATATGATCTGCAAGATGCATACAAGTCCATCCTTGAGAGTCTGCAACATGCCGGCACATACAACAACCATAAGGTCAAGTCTCACTTCATCAACTCTGAGAAGCTGACCAAGGAAGACATAGAAGAGAAACTGAAAGGCATGGATGGTGTCATGATATGTCCTGGATTCGGACAGAGAGGCATCGAGGGCAAAATCCTTGCCGCACAGTACTGCAGAGAGCATGACGTGCCAACATTTGGTATATGTCTCGGTATGCAGATGATGGTCATCGAGTATGCACGCAACGTCCTTGGATATGCTGACGCCAACAGCAAGGAGATGGACAGCGAGACTCCTCACAACGTGATTGACATCATGGAAGAGCAGAAGAATATCACGAACATGGGCGGCACGATGAGACTCGGCGGATATGAATGTCTGGTGAGCAAAGGCACCAAGACTTACGAAGCGTATAAGTCTGAAAAGATTATTGAACGTCATCGTCACAGATATGAATACAACAATATCTACAAAGACGAATTCGAGAAGGCTGGACTGCTCAGCGCAGGCATCAACCCAGAGAGCGACCTCGTAGAGATCGTGGAGGCTAAGGACAAGACTTGGTACATCGGTACTCAGTTTCATCCAGAATATAGCAGCACCGTGCTCAAGCCTCATCCTCTCTTCATGTCATTCATCAAGACTGTGATTGACAACAAGCGATAGCACACCAAGTCACTATCCTGATTTGTCTGAAAGACGTTGCGAGATAACATACAAGTATTAACAAAACAAATAATAATAAAGTACACATCAGTAAAAACAATTATTGCAAACAATGAAAATGGACAAGAACACCTTGATAGGTTTCGTCCTTATGGCATTGGTCGTGTTCGGATTCATGGCATACGAGAATCACTCACGACAGGAGCAGATGGCCGAACAGGCAAAGATTGACTCCATCAATGCTGTCAAAGAGGCAAAGAGAGCTATCGAGGAGAAGAAGATTGAAGAGAAGAAAGTTGCAGAAAAGGCAGACTCAACAAATGTACTTTTTGAAGCACGCAAGGCAAATGAGGGGACTACAGTCATAGAGAACTCACTCCTTAAACTCACTGTCAACAACAAGGGCGGACAGATATGCCGCGCCGAACTCAAGGACTCTACATACAAGAGTCAGAAGGGGGGCAACGTGGTACTCTTTGACGGAGAGGACAGCAACATGAAGTTTGCTTTCGAAGGAAAGAACAGCAACATCATTACCGACGAACTATACTTCACTCCTACCGACGTACAGCCTAATGGCGTGACCATGAGACTGCCTGTCGCTGGCGGTAACCTTGACATCAGCTATACCCTTCGCGACAACTCATACATCGTGGACATCGATGTCCAGTCAAAGGGGCTCTCCGGATTCTTCCCTGTAAGCACAAAGTCGTTCACTATCACATGGGACGAGCACATGAGACGTCAGGAGAAGGGATTTGACTTCGAAAATCGTTACAGCACCATCACATATCGTGATACTGACGGCGACACCGAAGAGCTCAATACAAGCGGAAGCGATGACGAAGAGGACGAGTTTGACGAGCCACTCACATGGATAGCATACAAGACTCAGTTCTTCAGCCAAGTCCTCATTGCAGATGGCAACTTCAAGGCTATCAGCATGAAGTCCGCTATCGACAAGGACGCAAATGGCGACGACATCAAGGATGGCAAGTATCTCAAGACGTATGAGGCTACATTCACAGCCCCATTCGACGCTACTGGAAAGAATACTACAAACCTCAAGATGTATCTCGGTCCTAACAAGTTCTCTACTCTCAAGGAGAACGAAGAACTCATCAGCTCCGACTCAGACCTCGACCTCCAGAGTCTCGTATATCTCGGATGGCCAGTCATCAAGTGGATCAACAGATTCATATTCCTGTATCTCTTCGACTGGATGACAGGATGGGGCATTCATATAGCACTTGTACTCTTCCTCATCACACTCATTGTCAAGTTTGCTGTATTCCCACTCATGAAGAAGTCATATCTTTCTT
>JAZLKQ010000236.1:0-6390 GCA_045597745.1 Bacteroidaceae bacterium
TCATGCGCTCTACGTTGACATGCTGACGCTGTACGTCGAGCGCTCCCTGATATACGGTACAAGGCATATTCATCAGAGCACAGGCTGTTGCTGTAGCTACACCATGCTGACCAGCTCCTGTCTCAGCTATGATACGAGTCTTGCCCATCTTCTTGGCAAGCAGTATCTGGCCGAGTGCGTTATTTATCTTGTGGGCGCCTGTATGATTGAGGTCTTCTCTCTTGAGATATAGCTGACATCCGTACTTCTCGCTCATTCGCTTGGCGTAGTAGAGTGGGGAAGGACGTCCTACATAGTCCTTGAGCAGTTGATAGTATTCTTTCTGGAATTCTTCGCTTTCGATGATAGGAAGATAAGCCTTCTTCAGGTCTTCCACTGTCTTGTAGAGAATCTCTGGTATGTATGCACCACCAAACTCTCCATAGTAACCGTTTTCGTCAACTTGATAGTTCATGTGTCTTTATTTCGTTTCGTTTTGATTTGTCAGATATGAGTAATTATTTCGAAAAAAGCCTGTCGTAAGTACGACAGGCTTTCCTATATTTGTTAGCTCTTATTGTTGTGGCTTAGCATTAGGAAATGACCAAGTGACTTACGACTTTGTGTGTCCCAAGCTCTGCCAACGCCAATATGTGCTATTATTTACTTTCATAACTACTGCAAAATAAATCATTTTATTTCAAACTGACAAATAAATACGTTGAAATGTTACAGATTTGCATTATTTTACCATCACTTTCTTTCCCTTTATAACATATATGCCCTTGTTGAGGCCAGAAACCTGGTCGATAGACATACCGCTACCGATGAGAGTTCCACCCACGCTATATACGTCTACAGCCTCGCCACGTCTTACCACGTTGTTGATGCCTGTAGCTTCATCAGCACCGATATGGTTGGCAGTGAGTAGTGGAGCAGTGCCAGAAGATACTGTGATGAAGCATCGTGTAGCATAAAAACCTGTCTCCACGTTGTTGACGTTGACAAATGCAGCCTCGGCGTTGTCTTTAGCCATGATGCCGTACTTTCCGTTGCTGTCAACCTTAGACTTTGCTGCAGCAAATGTCACCTTGTTGCCATTGTTGTCATCAAATGTCACAGCAGCCTTGCCAGCAGAGATCTTTGCGTTGGCAACAGAGATAGTCTTGTTAGCAGTCTCTCCGTCATAATATAATATATAAGGTACGTTAGCCTCGATACCGCTCTTCTTACAGTCCTGGAAGTTGAGCTTTATCTCATTGCCGTTATTCTCCACGCCCACGAGTCTTTCGAGACGACAGTTTGGGCCAAATACCTCGTTGATCTTAGCCTCGGTCATGGCAAATGGGAGGGAGATAGTGTTCCAACCCTTAAACACGTGACGATTGACAGTCACGTCGACCATCTGCTGGTCATACTTCTTTACGTCAGTACCGCTGATAGTGTTGATGGTCAGCTTCTGCTGAGCCAGAGCGATAGTAGTGCTACCTGCCATAAGGATAGCTGCGATTGCAAGTTTGTAGAGATGTTTCATGCGATAAAGTTATTTTAGTTTATGATTTTTTTGATTTCTAATTCGATATTATTCTCGGTATTCATTAATTGCCTGTAGTAGACCACGGCAAGCATCCTCGAGCAATTCGATGACATTCTCAAATCCCTGGTCGCCACCATAGTAAGGGTCTGGTACATGGTCCATCACCTTGTCCACTCTGTAGTCAGCCATTCGTACCACTTTCCTCTCCTCGTCTATGCCCGGAGCCATCTGTATGAGCTTGTCATAGTTGCTCTCGTCCATTGCGACAATGAGGTCAAAGTTGTAGAAGTCTGTTGTGCGTATAGGCCTTGATATGTGAGTGATATTGTATCCATGTCTGCGAGCGTGCATTCTCATTCGTGAGTCTGCAGGTTCGCCCTCATGATAAGAGATGATGCCGGCAGAATCAACCAATATATCGTGTCCAAGTCCCGCATCATCAATCAGCTTCTGCATCACAGTCTCTGCCATGGGCGAACGGCAGATGTTGCCAAGGCATATAAACAGTATCTTCTTCATAGAGTGCAAAGATATACTATATTTGCGTAATAACAAACATTATTGCGTGTTTTTATTTTGCAAAGGAGAAGTGAAGGGGAAGATCAATCAGAAGCAGGACAGCCATCTTATAGTATTTCAACTAAGAGATGGCTGTTCGTTATCTATGGCACTGCCCCTTTATCATCTTCCCTTTGTGTATGCAGGGTTGTGAGATACAGAGTTGTGATACTCATCATCAGCGGTTTGGCCTGAAGATGACTGTGATGTCTGGATGACAGTGAGGGTGATCTTGTCTGTAGCGTCCTTTATCACGATGGTACACTTGCGGTCCTGAGAGCCTGTGTTAGACTTAGCCTTAATCGTTATACTTGGCGAACCGGCAGTATAAGGTACTGGAGTTATGGTCAGCCAGTCTGGAGTTGATGACACGCTTGATATTCGTGTCTTAAACTCTTTGATGTTATACGTCACGTCACATCCGTCTGCAGGAATGTTGTACGAGTCAACGTATTCTTTTCCCTTTACATCTTCTTCTATTTCGCCATTGCTTGGGCATGCTGTCAGCATTATGCATCCGACGAGTGCCAATATGATTAACTTTAGTTGTTTCATTGTCTTTTGTCTTTATTTCTTGATTAATACCTTCTTACCATTCACAATATATATGCCCTGGGTCTCAGGTCTGCCACCTATACGACGCCCCTGCAGGTCATAGTATATGCCATCTCCTTCGTCAGAGTCCACATCGTCGATATCGGTTGCTTCGTCGATACCGAACGAGCTGCGAGTTGCTGAAGACTTAGGCAATGCGAGCCATGCCTTGTGTCCATCAATGCTGAATGCTGCACCATTAGTTGCGCCCCAGTACCAACCAAATACTCCGCTGTTAGTTCCCTCGCCGTAAGTCAGTTTGTAGTAATAGTTGCTACCGCTTGCATACACCGTAGTTGACTTGTCGCTTCCGTGCAGATAGTTTGTACCTGTATATTCCTGTATATTCGACTGTACTTTCAGATGGAGTTAGTGTGAATGTGCTTGTGCTCTTAGAGTCGTATACAAGCATGACTGCTGTTCCCTTAGGAATGACACCGCCAGCCGAACCGTCAGCGATAGTCTTGTAAGTGAGTTTGTTGTTACTGCAACCTGATACTACACGTGCAGACATACGACTTGGCAACTTGTATGCAGACTCCGAACTGTAGAATGTTGCGTATCCTGCAGACGAAGTAGTGACAGTCATGCTCTCGCTCTTCTTCTGAACAGTGATAGTGCATGTTGCACTCTTTCCGCTTGCGTCATTAGCAGAGCATGTTATCTTTGCAGTACCAGTAGCAAGTGCAGTTACGAGACCAGTATTGCTTACTGTAGCTACGCTTGTATTGCTTGAAGACCATGTGACACTCTTGTCTGATGCGTCATTTGGTGAGATGGTAGCCGTCAACTGTAATGTCTCACCAGTAGCCATACTCTTGGATGTGATATTCAGGCTGATACCACTTACATTGATTTTAGTGTCAGAAGGAAGTTTAACCGTATTCATGTCAATGCTCTTGATTACTATAAAATTCTTCCACACATCATCTGCCTTATAACGAATTTCTGCATCACGTTCTTCTGGGACATAAACTGTAGCAGCCTTGTAGAGATAACTGTTGAAAGTGTATGATGAACATGTAGGTGGCACGGTTGGGAAACAATATATGTCAGTAATGTTTTTTGTATCATAAAAAGCATCATTCTCAATCTTTTTAACACCACTTCCTATATACACTTTTTCGAGAGATTCACAATTATAGAAACAAAAATATGGAATTTTCTCTATTCCATTTCCAATAGATACTTTTGTTAATGACGAGCAGCCCACGAATGCACCGTCTCCTATACTTGTCATGCCGTTTGGAATGTTGATTGATGTGAGTCCACTACAATAAGCGAATGCATCGTTTCCTATACTAGTCACGCTGTTTGGAATGTTTATGGACGTGAGGTTGCTACATCCATAGAACGTACTGCTTCCTATACTAGTCACGCCGTTTGGAATGTTGATTGATGTGAGGTTGCTACAATTTTGGAATGCATTGTTTCCTATACTAGTCACGCTGTTTGGAATGGTTGTAGTTTTACAACCTGCGATAAGAGAATTTGTGGATGTTTCTATAATTGCATTACAATTATTTCTGCTATCATACACTTTGTTGTTTGCATCAACCTTTATATTTGAGAGAATGCTACAGCCAGAGAATGCCCAGATTCCTATGCTTGTCACACTGCTTGGAATGTTTATTGCTTTGAGGCCGCTACATCCATAGAACGCACTGCTTCCTATACTAGTCACGCCGTTTGGAATGGTGATGGAGGTAAGGCTTGTGCGCTCTCTGAATGCCTCCTTTCCAATAAAACGTGTTCCTTCTTTAATTATGTATTCGGACTTATTTTTGTCCGTTACTTCTATCAAATAAGTATCTGCGTATCTAATGCCGTCTATTATAGGCAAAGAATTACATCCATAGAAAGCATAGTCTCCTATGCTTGTCACGCTATTTGGGATGTTGACGGATGTAAGACAGCTACAATTATAAAATGCTTGGTACCCTATACTAGTCACGCTGTTTGGTATGTTGATAGATGTGAGACTATTGCATTCAGAGAATGCAGACCATTCTATACTTGTAACTCCATTAGGAAGAGTGATTGATTTAAGTCTGCTACAACCAGTGAATGCAGCACCGCCTATACTAGTCACGCTGTTTGGAATGTTTATGGACGTGAGGTTGCTACATCCATAGAACGCACTGCTTCCTATACTAGTCACGCCGTTTGGAATGTTGATTGCTGTGAGGTTGCTACAGTTATGGAAAGCTTTTTTTGTTATGCTAGTTACGGAAAAAGTTTTGCCATTATACGTTATGGAAGATGGAATAGTTATACTGCCAGAATATAGACCAGTGTCTGAATAGCTATGTGTGACGGTAGCTTCACTACCACTTAATTCATAGTAGATGCCATCAATATATGCATCATACGCATGTGCCAGTATAGGCATCATTAATAAAAGAAATAAAAATAACTTTTTCATACGATAAGTTTTTTGTTTATATTGAATTAATAAGTTCGTCAACTGTTAATCATTTGTCACATAGAATTATCCTAAATTTCTCTTCTGAATATTTAATGATTATAGCATTGTCGAAATTGAAACTCTTAAAGTCGGCAAGACTTGCCAACTTGACTTTTACATCAGTCTTTTCTGTTATTCTAGCAAGAAAATCTAAAACAGCATACTCTAAGGGATGACGGTCACGACAACAAGCAATGTCTACTTCGAGAAGAGATAGTATGTTTGAGCATAATCTATTGAAGAATTTTGACCCTAACGTGACACTTTTTAGTGCGGCCAAAGAGTAACGGAACTTCCTGTCGTGCTCGTCTCCAAAATTATACGTTTTTATTTCGTATTCGTTCCCAAAATGCTTCATGTCCATTCCTGGAGGAGATGGAATATACAATCTCCATTCTTCTTCATCCTGCCATATATTATTTTTAATGTTAGGTTGCACTAACATTGCAATATTGCCTCCATATTCTCCTATATGAATAGGCTTTAGGAAATCTTCAACATATTGTATACGGAAAGGCCCATATTTCTGGAAAGAAAAACTTGTTGGGTCAAACTCTACACAAAAACCATTATTCTGAGCATATAAAGCCCACATCTTATAGTTATCATGCTTTGTAGTTAGAGATACAAGTCCCAGTTTTTTGTATAGAATGTTCCAGTAGGCTTTTTGTGCAAAAGCGCATGCATCATCCAATGAAGGGTATGTTTCTTGCAGATTTTTAAAAAGCGAGTCGTTATCACATAGATTTTTAATGTCTTTCCAAGTGGAAAATTCTATAAGCTTGTCATTACAATCAAATGGGTCATTAAACTGATGCGGATGAGTTGCATAAACGTACATATTTGTCAAAGCGTCAACAGAGTTTTGACTAAGTGCATAATACTTAAAAAAAGAAGATGGTTGGTTTGTCGTATCTCTTGGAATAATTTTGTATCCTGACTCTTCGTCGTATACATACTTCCAGCCCTCAAATTCAAATGTTTTTTTTGACATGTAGTTTTATAACCGCATAAGCCTAGTACGGTGCAAAAGAAGGATAATTATCTTTTTGACTTACACAAATAAAAAACGTAGGCTTCCATCTCTACTCGTCCACTATGTAGGTCCTAGGAAAACCTTGCTTGCGAACTTGTAGAGTGTCTGCCTACGCCAGTATATTGCAAGTATCCAGAAAAGTGTGCGTGAGGATATCACTATCCTCTGCACACTAACGGATACTATTATAGCATACCCGTAGCAGTCACTTCCGACATT
>JAZLKQ010000237.1:0-11598 GCA_045597745.1 Bacteroidaceae bacterium
GGTACGGACATCATATTCAAGGCTTCTTTTGACAAAGCCAATCGTACATCGATAAGTTCATTTAGAGGTCCCGGCATGGACAAGGGATTGCAGATGCTGTCAGACATAAAGCAGAAGTACGGACTCCGCCTCTTGACGGACATACATGAGAGCTATCAGGCAGTGCCAGCAGGAGAAGTGGTAGATATACTTCAGATACCAGCATTCCTCTGTCGTCAGACAGACCTCCTCGTAGCAGCAGCTCGTACTGGCAAGACTGTCAATATCAAGAAGGCGCAGTTTCTTTCTGGTGACGACATGCAGTATCCAGTCCAGAAGGTACGCGAGAGTGGCAATGACAATGTGTGGCTCACAGAGCGTGGCAATATATATGGTTACAACAATCTTGCCGTCGACTTCCGCAATATAGCAGATATGCACAAGTGGACAGATACAGTCATCATGGACTGTACACACTCAGTGCAGCGTCCAGGTGCAGCAGGTGGCAAGAGTGGTGGCAACAGGGAGTTTGTCCCTGCCATGGCACTTGCAGCTAAGGCATTCGGTGCCAATGGCTATTTCTTTGAGATACATCCAGACCCAGAGCAAGCGCTTAGCGATGGACCAAATATGCTATATCTCAAGGATTTTGAAGGTGTAGTAGAGAGCTTAATTTTATAATGCATAATTAATTTCTGATTAATTTCTTTCAGTCAAAAAGATCAAATACTAAACTGAAAAAGAAAATGAAACATATAAGGAATTTCTGTATTATCGCACATATTGACCACGGTAAGTCTACACTTGCCGACCGTCTTCTTGAACGTACCAACACCATCAAGGTGACAGAAGGTCAGATGCTTGACGATATGGATCTGGAGAAGGAACGAGGCATCACCATCAAGAGTCATGCTATCCAGATGGAGTATGACTACACCAAGGATGCCGAGAGCCCATACGCCAAGGATGATGTGGATAGCGGCAAGTATGTCCTCAACCTTATTGATACTCCGGGACACGTAGACTTCTCGTATGAGGTAAGCCGTAGTATTGCAGCATGTGAAGGCGCTCTCCTCGTGGTGGACGCAACTCAGGGAGTGCAGGCACAGACCATAAGCAATCTCTATATGGCAATAGATCATGACCTCGAGATTATCCCTGTCATCAATAAGTGTGACATGCCCAATGCCATGCCAGAAGAAGTGGCAGACGAGATTGTTGACCTTATAGGATGCGATCCCGACGATATCATCCTTGCCAGTGGTAAGACTGGCCAGGGAGTGGACGATATACTGAGAGCAGTCGTCGAGCGAGTACCTCATCCTGAGGGAGAGGAAGATGCACCATTGCAGGCACTTATTTTTGACTCCGTGTTCAACTCCTTCCGTGGCATTATCGCATACTTCAAGATAGTCAATGGTGTGATGCATTCGGGCGATAAGGTTCGCTTTATCAATACCAAGAAGGAATACCAGGCAGAAGAGATCGGTGTGCTCAAGATGGACATGATGCCACGTAAGGAACTCCGTACAGGCGACGTGGGATATATAGTTACAGGTATCAAGAACGCCACTGAGGTCAAGGTGGGTGATACTATCACAGCCCTTGCACGTCCGTCGCTTGAGGCGATATCAGGATTCCAGGAAGTCAAGCCTATGGTCTTTGCAGGTATCTATCCTATAGAGTCCGAAGACTATGAGAACCTCCGCACCAGTCTTGAGAAGCTGCAGCTCAATGACGCATCACTTACGTTTATGCACGAGAGTTCGGCGGCACTCGGATTCGGTTTCCGTTGCGGGTTCCTAGGTTTGCTCCACATGGAGATAGTGCAGGAGCGACTCGATAGAGAGTTCAATATGGACGTTATCACTACCGTGCCAAACGTTAGCTACCTCATATATGACAAGCATGGAGAGATGCAGGAAGTGCACAATCCGTCAGGAATGCCTGATCCTACACTCATAGAGCATGTAGAGGAACCATATATACGTGCTACCGTCATCACCACAGCCACATATATAGGACCTATCATGACGCTGTGCTTGAGCAAACGAGGCGAGTTGGTAAAGCAGGACTTCATAGCGGGCAATCGTGTAGAGATAGAGTTCCTTATGCCACTTGGCGAGATAGTCATCGACTTCTACGACAAGCTCAAGAGCATCAGCCGTGGATATGCGTCATTTGACTATCATACAGAGGGATTCAGAGAGTCAAAACTCATCAAGCTCGATATCCTCCTCAATGGCGAACCAGTCGATGCGCTATCAACCCTTACACATACAGACAATGCCGTAACGCTCGGCCGCCGTATGTGCGAACGACTCAAGGACCTGCTCCCACGTCAGCAGTTTGACATTGCCATACAGGCAGCGATAGGAGGCAAGATCGTAGCACGTGAGACAGTCAAGCAGGTACGCAAGGATGTGCTTGCCAAGTGTTATGGTGGTGACGTGAGCCGTAAGCGCAAACTGCTCGAGAAACAGAAGCGAGGAAAGAAACGTATGAAGCAGATAGGCAATGTATCTGTGCCACAGAAGGCTTTCCTTGCTGTGCTCAAACTTGATGATGATTGATATGATATGAATATGTGGATGATACCGTGACTGTCTCACGGTATCATCCCCTTTGTGATAACAATTAATACTAAATAATAAAACTGATATGAAAAAACTACTTACCCTTTCGTTAGCCATTGCTACATCTGTAGCCGCAATGGCAGATCCTATAGATCCTGTCAAGGCAGAATCTATAGCTCAGGAATATCTCGTACCTGGTCATACGATGACACTTGTGACATGTGCTCAACGTTCACCTGCAAAGGCACGTCGACTTAGTGCAAGCGTTGCGTCCACATCACCTTATTATATATATAGTAGAGGCGCTAATCAAGGATTTGTCATAGTCAGTGGAGACGATTGCCTGCCAGAGGTGCTTGGATATACAGAGCAGGGCGACTTTGCCCCAGACGATATGCCGCCAGCACTTCGAGATATGCTCGACTACTATGCGTGTGCAATAGAAGATGCACAGGTCAACGGCACAAATGCCAGCAGCAAAGAGGCAGAAAGCAAACGTCGTGCTGCATCAACACGTGTCAATATAGCTCCATTTGTTACTTCCCATTGGCATCAGTCATCACCATACAATGACATGTGTCCACGTCTTACGTCCAATGGCAGCAAGGCAGCGACAGGTTGTGTTGCAACTGCAGCATCCCAGATATTGTACTATTGGCGCAAGGACCTGCCTAATACTTTGCAGGGTACCACTCCTACGTACGGATATGGCGATGCACCAGTGACACAGAGCGTGCCAAAGGGCACACCACTCAAGTGGGAACTTATGCGTGACCAGTATGGTTCTGAACCTTCCGAATACAAAGAGGCGGTTGCAGAGTTTGTCTTTGCGACAGGTGCTGCTACATGGCTTACATACGGATCGTCCACTTCAGGCAATATAGAGAAGATACCTGCAACGTTCAGCGGATATTTCGGCATGAACGGAGGTTGGGTAGCTTATCGTAGTTCATATAGTCAGGACAACTGGACACAGCTTATTTATGATGAACTCATCAATGGAAGACCAGTCATGTATACGGGCGTTCACCCTACCAATGGAGGACATGCAGTATTCATACATGGCTATCAGGCAAGCACAGACAAGTTCTACTTCAACTTTGGCTGGGGTGCTGGCAATGGTTATGACGGATATTATACCACAGCAGAGACAGATGGTATGAATGGATTCAACGACTACCAGTCTGCCCTGATAGGCGCTTATCCAAAAAAGTGGAACCTTGCTGTCAGCATCAAGGCTCCAGAGCATGTATATGCCAATGTCGACAATACATTTAAGGTGACGATAGACAACAACTCTACGCTTGACTTCTCTGGCTTTTATATCTTTGCAAGTACGACAAAGGCTAAGCCTACAAAGCTCAGCGATGCCAAGTCCTCTAATACAGAAACCGAGATAGCTGTAGATACCAAGCAGACCATATCACTTACTGCCAAGCCTACATCCGTCAATACATGGTACATCACAGTTACTGACGAGAACCTCAACGTGCTGGCACAGATACCTGTAGAGGTGGAGAGTGCAGAGTCCCGCCTTACAGCAAAGTCCATGAGAGTAAGTGGATTGCTCGACAAGGAGGCAATAGCAGGCAATGACTATACGGTCGTGTATAGTTCAAAGGCTACTGTCAATGCCACTATCGCCAACTCCGCTCAGACAGCATTTGGCGGTACTGCCAAACTCGACATCTATTCGTCAGAAGATGGTGGACAGACATTTACATATCTCAAGACAATATCAAAGTCTGGTGCTGTGGTTATGGCGGATGGCGAGTCTGATGTAGAGTTCAACGTAACAAGCATAGACGCCAACCTCCTGTACAAGGCTGTGGTCAACGAAGATTGGGGTACATACAGCCTCGCAACCAAGGTCGACGTGTCACAACTCGCTCCTGTATACTTCAAGATCACGGGCAAGACAGGACTTTCCGCTTCTTTGGTTGACAACGAACTTGTATTCCATGGTATATGGGATGCCGGCATATACAGCACACTCGTGACTCGCTCCAACAATAAGTCTGCCGTCAACTATGATCTCACCGACGTGTCAGGCGTGAGCGAGATACCACAGGTACAGTACCCTAATGCCAATGCGCTTATATATGCTCCTGCAGGAGCTACAGGTACCAACGTGGTAACTGCTGACGGTCATTGCGACAATCTCTCACTTGTAGTCAATGCACCATTCGGTCCAAGAGCACCATTCGTTGCAAAGAGAGCAACTGTTACTCTTGACGACAACTATGGCAACTGGAATCTCATCACAGTACCATTCGACTGTACAGTACCAGATGGTATGCAGGCACGTCGTATAGACTCACATCGTACCACTACTAGCGGTATATCCAATGCTACAACCGACGTCACCACACTTGAGGGCGGACATACATATCTGCTCATCACGTCAGGCAGAGATATGCTTACTGCCTCAAGCGAAGACGTCAATGTGGTGTCTGCACCTGTAGACAATGCAGATGCGTCAGTAGTAGGTACATACATGACAGTATCTGTACCAGCAGGAGGCAAGCTTGTCACTGTCAATGCTGACGGCAAACCATACTTTACAAAGGCTTCTACTGGTGCAGAGGCAGGCGGACTGACAGGTTACTTCTACGACGCCAAGATGACAAGCACAGACTTCCGCGCCTATTCTTCCGTAATCATCGACCCTGCATATATGAATCTTGCTGACGCCATCAGCCAACTGCATGACATATACGAAGACAACAGTGATGCTGTCAACGCAGATGCCAATGCCTTGGTGCTGGACAACATAGCAGATGCAGAACGTAAGTTTACTGCATGAGAGTTCGAAACTTCTGCACAGGTCAATACATATATCGAAGCCCTCAATGCCTTTGGCATGGAGTATATCACTATGACTGGAGATGCCAAGGATATAGAGGTCGACATGACTTCACTCATAGTCAATCCATCGTTTGAGGAGAGTTCTTCGACACCAAAAGGCTGGACCGTCGAGGGTAAGGCTACTATGCGCTCAAACAGCAATCTCGACTACACAGTCTTTGGACCAGCACCATCATCATACTATATCTCAGCTGACGCAGACTCCAGGGTTGCCCAGACCGTCACAGGCCTGAAGCCAGGCAAGTACAGTCTCTCTGCTTGGCTTGGAGCGTCAGAGACATCTACAACCATCACTCTTACTGCAGGCGACAAGTCTCAGCAGGTGACAGGTCATCCATTCGGCAAGCACTACCTCACGCAGGCAGTAGTCGATGAGATTGTTGTAGGTGAAGACGGCACGCTTGACATTCAGGTGATGGGTGACGCCACATACTTTGTCGACGACTTCAAGCTCACATATCTCGGCAAGGGTGGTATAGATACAGCCATAGACATCATCACCGACGCATCGTCAGTTAAGTCTGATGCCATATATACTATATCCGGTCAGCGTGTCAACAGCATCAGTCACCCAGGTATATATATCGTTGGTGGCAAGAAGTTGCTCAAGAGATAGATATGACTCCATGCATATAGCAATGCGAATGCTTGCTGATCCGTAGTGATTGGTACAATCCATACAGATAGACGATCCCTCAGTACCGTAGTCTTACAGACTATAGTGCTGAGGGATCATTTTTGATGTCAGGTCATGCGTGACCTGTACATTGCCTTCATACATACGTATCATTATCTTCAACATACCTCTCATTTCGCTTCATACATACGTATCGTTATATTCATTGTAGTTTGACGATGTCAAAATAAAGTCCGGCAATGGATTGGATTTACCATTGCCGGACATTGTGTATGTTGGACGGTTGTCAGCTGCTTACTTGACGTATACGGTACGAAGTCCTACGCTATAGTGTCTGAGGTTGCCATACTTGCCACCACCCATATACTCCTGTGCGAAGCCATAGTCATGAGCAACGAGGTTGCCCTCCTTGTCCTTTGTGACTACCCAAGCCAAGAGGGTACGGCGAGCGATTGCACCACCTTCACGCTTCACTGTCCAAGAGTCGTTCTCGATGACTACCTTGATACAGTCTGGGAACTTCTCCTTTGCTACCTTGTAGACCTGTGAGTTGAGTGATTTGTTGAGTGCACCTGGCTTGAGAGTCTGCTTTGATGCCTCTATGTCAGCCTTTCGCTTTGCTTCTGCGGCGGCTCTTCTCTCTGCAGCGGCTTTCTGCTCTGCAGCATATTCAGCCTTGATGGCGTCGTATGACTTGTAAGGGTTGGCGTTAGGGTACTTAGCCTTATAAGACTCTGGCACCTGTTCGTACAGCTTGCAAAGATCGGCTGTTATCTTCTGAATCTCTGGTGTGTCAGTATAGCGGTCTGTGCAGAATGCAAGATAGCGTGTTGCGGCACCATTGATGGTGTAGTAACTCTTTGCGTTCTTCTTGCCCTTGTTGGCCTTAGTCACATACCATTTGAGCGCAGAGGCGAGGAACTGGTTGTTGTCGCTAAAGTCTTCGGACTTAGGATATCCAGGGAAGATAATGCTCTGTGATCCCTTGGCTATCTCGGCATGTCTGCTCTGGGTTGTAGTCAATGAATGTGAGCTTGAGTTTTTGTCATCGCGGTTCTGGATGATGTTGAGGATTTCGGTCATCTTCTCTCCCTTCTCAGAGCAGAGCCATTCCAAATCCTTCTTCTTGTTTGCCATCTCAGTGAGTGTAGCCCAATAGTCAAATGCCTCGTAAAGCTCGTTGATGCTGCTACCAGCATTGATCTGAGGAGCACTGAGCTGTGTCTTGTACTCTACGGTCATGTTGATTTGCTTTTTAGCTTCACGCTCAACTCTGTTTACCGCGCTGTTGACTGCATTGTCAGCAGCATTTTCTACAGTCTGTCTCACTTTGTTCTGTGCTTTCTGCTTGATGCGCTGACCAAGATTATTGAACTGTGCGTTTGCGTTTAGGTTGAAGGCAGCTAATACAGCTGTCGCAAGCAATACCTTAATGATGTTGTTTAGTTTCATAGGAGTTATAATTAATTTAGTTAATAGTGTTACGTTAAATTTTTAGTGCATAATGCAAAATTAATTGTCAAATAGTCTGTACGGGGGCAAACTTACAAATAAATAATGACAAATGCATGTGTTTTGGTATATTTTTTTAGTATTAGTTGTCAATAAGGTGTTAATATATGTTCATAGACTATGGTTGAAGTGGTATTTACAGCATAGTCATGACAAGAGAGAGGGGCGGTACACCTTATATTAACATTATGCCATTGAGTATTCTGCCAGACTTGATGCCGAGTCTGCGTGCAGAGAAATACTGATTGTGCTGAAGGTATGTGCATATACCGGACATGGTGATATGTTCTGACAGAAGTCCTGTGTTGATGAGCTGTAGGCGATTGCATTGTGGTAGGTCTATGTGCCACTTAGTAGTTGTGCTGTCGCTCATTGAAGGGTATCTGCATGATATTGGCTGCATGTCGAATCCCGAATCAACGAACTTGTCGTATACTTCATCGCCAACCTCAAAGCTGTCAAGCGATATCCCCGGTCCGATGACTGCCAGACATTGTGAGGGTTCGGTGCCAAAGGCTGTGTGCATAGCGGTAATTGTATGTTCGACGATGCGCTGGACTGTACCTCGCCATCCTGCATGTATAGCTGCTACTGCCTGATGTACAGGGTCATGGACAAGGACGGGTATGCAGTCGGCAGTTGATACACATACACATACTCCTGGTAGGGATGTCATGACGGCATCAACACCTTCGAGCAGCTGATGCTGTAGCTGTGCATCGAGGTTGAGAAAGTCTGTATCGATATGCCTG
This sequence comes from Bacteroidaceae bacterium, assembly GCA_045597745.1. Lineage (GTDB taxonomy): Bacteria > Bacteroidota > Bacteroidia > Bacteroidales > Bacteroidaceae > Minthosoma. The sequence continues at coordinate 8,325 of JAZLKQ010000237.1, forward strand.
CAGATGGTGTCATGAGTCTGGTGAGGTATGATGAGGTGTGTACTCTTGATACCGAGATATGTACAGAGTGTCTGGCGGTTGTGCTCAACATCTTCGGGGCGGTCGCCACAGTACCAGTTGGCGTTGAATGAAGTGTAGTTGCCCGTGCTGCATCCGCCATGTCTGGTGGTGGAGAAGGCAAAAGCCCTGTTGCCCTCAGCTGGTGACTTAGGACTTGCCTCCCAGTGTAGTGGGGTAGAGTAGTCTGATAGAGGTTTGTACGTCACAATGTCAGGAAGATTATTCTTCATACTCATAGTCCTCGAGGTCTTCTATATCTTCGTCGTCAATGTACTCAATGTCTTCCTCGTCTTCAAATCCTTCGTCATCGTCATCGATGAAGTCATAGCTGAGTTGTGAGAAGTCTTTTGGTTTGTGGACAAGTGTCTCCTGAGTGGCGATGGTGGCGAGCTTGTTGCTTTCGCTATTCATCTCCTTCCATAAGACATCTTTGAGTTCGGTGAGTCCCTTGCCGGTGACAGAAGATATAAACACGATAGGCAGTCCCTCAGGCAGTGTGTCCTGAAGGAGAGTGATGAGTTCGTCATCGAGCAGGTCGCTTTTTGTGATGGCAAGGACTCTTCCCTTGTCGAGAAGTTCAGGATTGAAGTTGCCGAGTTCGCCAAGCAGTACTTCGTATTCGTGCTTGATGTCATCAGTGTCTCCAGGCACCATGAAGAGGAGTAGTGAGTTGCGCTCTATATGACGGAGGAATCGCAGTCCGATACCTCTGCCTTGGCTTGCCCCCTCTATGATGCCCGGTATGTCAGCTATGACAAACGAACGTGAATCGCGATAAGGTACGATGCCGAGTGATGGTTCAAGTGTGGTAAATGGGTAGTTGCCAATCTTTGGTTTTGCGCTTGAGATAGAGTTGACCAACGTAGACTTTCCCGCATTAGGGAATCCTACGAGTCCAACATCTGCAAGAAGCTTGAGTTCGAGTATGATGGTCATCTCCTGCATAGGTTCGCCCGGCTGTGCATATCTCGGAGCCTGATTGGTAGGTGTGCAGAAGTTGACGTTGCCAAGTCCGCCACGTCCACCTTTGAGCAGAATGACTTCCTGACCATGTTCAGTCACGTCGCACAAGTACTCGCCAGTCTCGGCATTGTATGCCACAGTGCCACAAGGCACCTCTATGTATTTGTCAGCACCCTGTTTGCCAGTACTCTTGTCCTTGGATCCGTTGCCTCCATGCTCAGCATGTATGTGGCGGTCATAGCGCAGATGAAGGAGTGTCCAATAGTTTCGGTTAGCGCGAAGAATGATGTTTCCTCCTCGTCCTCCATTTCCTCCATCAGGTCCGCCCTTAGGCATGTACTTGGCTCTGTGCATGTGTGCAGAGCCCCTGCCGCCCTTTCCCGAACGGCAGTAAATCTTCACGTAATCGATAAAATTGGTTTCCATATATAAAAAATAAAAAGCCCCTCTCCCCAGCCCAGAGGGGCTCTCTTTTTTATTTTAGTTGTTAGCGTCGATAACTTTATAGATAGCGTTGAGCATATTCTCTTTGTGGAGGTTGTCTGCCCAGTTGATAGTGTTGCGCATACCTTCCTTCTCAAACCACTCTGCAAGAGGTGCGGTCTGTGAGTGATATACAGCGAAACGCTTCTTGATGGTCTCCTCATTGTCGTCTGCACGTCCCTGCTCGATGGCACGATTGAGCAGACGAGCCATAAGTACGTCTTCACCTACAACGAGCTCGATCATGATGCCCATGTCGTCGCCACGCTCTGCAAGCATCTTCTTGAGAGCCTCTGCCTGTGCGATAGTACGTGGGAAACCATCGAAGATTACGCCCTTGCCCTTAGGCTGTGCATCGTATGTCTTAGCAAGAATGTCAATCATGAGTTCGTCTGGGATGAGCTGACCATTGTCGATATATCCCTTGGCGATTTTGCCGAGTTCTGTGCCGTTCTTGATTTCACCGCGGAGTACATCACCTGTAGAGATGTGACCCATGTTGTACTTAGCGACAATCTCGTCGCTGTAAGTGCCCTTGCCTGAGCCAGGAGCACCGAAGATGATAATGTTCTTCATTTGATTTTAGTTTGTATTTATTTGATTGTATAGTTTGTTAATCACATTGTGCGTGAAGTCTCATTGATTAAATGTATAATATGACTGTGTCAGTCGACGACCGTGTATATGTCTTTTAGATTGCGTCCCAATCCATTGTAGTCAAGTCCGTAGCCGACGATAAAGTCGTTTGGTATCTCCATTGCGCAATAGTCTACCTTGATGTCCACCAGAAGTTTCTCTGGCTTCTGTAGTAATGTTGCAATCTTCACAGTCTTTGCGCCTTTAGCATCAAACTGTGGCAACACATTCTTCATAGTGATGCCTGTGTCGACTATATCTTCCACAATGATGACATCCCTGCCGTGCAGGTCTGCTGTCACGCCGATCAGTTCTCTTACGGTACCCGTGGTCTTCATGCCTTCGTATGAAGAAAACTTTGCGAAGAGTATCTCTGGCTGGAAGTCCAGATAGCGTACAAGGTCGGCAGCAAACATGAATGCGCCGTTGAGTATGCATACCATGACGGGATTCTTGCCTGCATAGTCAGCATTGATACGCTGTGCAAGAGCTTTTACCTTCTCGTCTATCTGCTGTTGGGTTATTGATATTTCAAAATCCCTATCTAAAAGTCTTATCATTCTTCAAAAACTGACAAATGTGTTGAAATTTGATGGCAAAGATACAAATTTTCGCTTGGTTTAGTGCAAAAATGAGTACAATTTGTTATTTTTGCACCATGAAGATATTAAGTGCATCCCAAATCAAGCAGGTTGATGCCTATACGATAGAGCATGAACCCGTGTCATCCATCGACTTGATGGAGCGTGCTTCGGCTGCCTTTGCCAATAAGATCATAGAGCGATGGAGCTCATCTAAGCCTGTCAAGGTATTTGCTGGTCCTGGCAACAATGGTGGCGATGCGTTGGCAGTGTCAAGGATATTGTCGAATGCCGGATTTAAGGTATCTACATATTTCTTCAATATTGGCAACAATGTATCAACAGACTGCATTGAGAATGTGAATAGGCTTCGCGACTGTGAGAATGTGAAGCTCGAAGAGATTACCGCCAACTTTACTCCTCCCGAACTGACATCAGACGACCTTATAATAGACGGCATGTTTGGCACAGGTGTGTCAAGACCTCTCAACGGAGGATTTGCCTCAGTGGTGAAGTATCTGAATGCTTCTCCCGGTACTATTGTATCCATC
>JAZLKQ010000238.1:0-3378 GCA_045597745.1 Bacteroidaceae bacterium
GGCTGTGTCGGTTACTTTTGACACAGCCCCATTATTCAATACCTTATCCCCAACCTCATCCACACAGGCAGGTGGTCGCTATATCCACCATTGTATCTCATGTTGAGGTACGTACGCCGAGGCATCATGCCGCCGTATATGGGGTCGCGCTCAAGGAGCATCGGATGCGTGAGCACGCCACTCTCCTGCATCGACGTGCTCACCCTTGCGCCTGGCTCGAGCATCGAGGACGATACCCATATATGGTCGATGCAGTCCCAGTGGCCACGAAACTTGTACGTGCCCTGCCGTCGCCCCTCCATCAGGTTGACCATCCTGCCAGTGCGCCCGAGCGTCTGGCGTATGACTGACGAAGTGGGAGCGTCGTTGAAGTCGCCCATCACTACCACAAGAGCATCGCGTCGGCACTTGTACAGCGAATCGATGGCGTCGCACAACTGTGTGAGCAGCACCTTGCGTCTGCGTGTGGCAATGGCGCGTCCACGTTTGGATGGCAGATGGACCGCATACACGTCGAGCGTGTCTCCACCGACTATCCTGCCCGACACATGCAGTATGTCACGGGTATATGCGCCTTGCTCTGCTATACGTATGGAGTCTACTGTCAAGGGGCGAAACGTCATGGGCTGGTATATCAGCGCCACGTCTATGCCTCTGCGGTCGGGCGAATGGGTCATGACATACTCATAGCCTATACTCTGCAATGCCGTACGACGTGTCAGCCACTGCATCACGGAGTCATTCTCCACCTCCACCAGGCAGACGATGTCCACGGGACGAAGCGTGTCGACAGCCATGATGACTTGTGATATGCGTCTCAGTTTGCGCCACATACGTCCCGATGTCCATCGGGACGACTCGGACTGAGGCAGATATTCGTAGTCGTTCTTGCCCTCGTCATGTATGGTGTCAAAGGCATTCTCACAGTTGTATGACATGAGAGTCATGTAGGTCTGAGCTCTAACCAGCGTTGCCATGGCCATGCACACTACTATGAGATATATCCTGCTCATTAGCTGAAGGATGTTTTAGGAGGGAATGATTGCAAAGACAGATGCCAACGTCACTTCTTCTTCGGCGTAAATATATTCTTAACTATCTGCCACACGGTCGGAATGGCGCTGAATATCAGTCCCATCCACCAGAAGAATGCGTATGCCACAGTATGGCGTGGCGCCTCGACGTACCAGCCGTCGACGAAGAGGCTGATGACCCAGTTGGGCAGTATCCACCAGCCGTGGAAGATGCCCTGCCACCACTCATACTCTGTCTCGCCGTCTATCTCAAACCACATGCAAAGCAGTATCGCCAGCACCCATGCCACGATGGTGCCTACGCATCCACGTTTCTTTCCTAAGAATGTCGCCATATATTTACTTTAATCTATTTGGTAAAGATATACCATAATCTATATTTTCACTCTGCAAAGTAACGTATTTATTCTGTATCTTCCAACACTTACGCACACATATTTCATCAGCCTCGGCTGCATAGACAGGGGGGAGGGCATTTGCTGACGCTTTGCAGTTTTTACTGGCAATAGTTTTGCATATTAACGATTTATTCATATATTTGCAAACGAGTAAACCGTCTACATACGGTATGCAGTATATATCATACTGCCTTAAATCTAAGTATTAACCCGCAGGAACTAACTTGCACTTACCTTAAAAACAACTTAATAGCATTATGAGTTACGACGATGACGACTACGAGGATTACGAAGAGTATGAAGAAGAATTGAATCCTCTTAGCAAAAGGGAACTGGCGCTGATTGAGGCTGACTATACTATACCTGTCAGCAACGACGACATCGAGGAGATCACATATCTCATCACCAGCTATTCGAAGATCAAGAAGCTTGATCCGGAGATAGAGTACGAAGAGCAGATGGCCGAATACTCCCTCGACACGATACGTGCCATACTCGAGGACTATGACATACCATGCGACGACATAGTATACCTCTTCAAGTTTGTCCTGGCTATGGAACTCCTGCAGGACAAGTTCTCGTCTATGAAGAAGGACGAGATATTCAGCGGAAGCGACTCTCTCTTTGCACGTATCAAGGAGTACATGGACGAGTATCCTGACATGTTCTGCGATGTGGAAGTATACGACGCCATCTTCGATATAGACAAGAGCCTAAGAAGCGCACCTACATACAACAAAGTCCTCAGGCAGTGCTACGAGGACCTCCTTGCATCTGGCACGGTAGAGTCTCTCGCCGCTGTAGTGCAGCTATACAACGAGGGCAAGCCTATGGCGGACAAATACGTCGAGAAGGCTGAAATACCTAATGACAACGAAGAGGAGTTTAAGAAGGCATTTCTCGTCATCACCGAAAGCAAGAAGCAGGGCTCAAGTCTCAAGAAGCACTTCCATGGTATGAAGGAGATCATCCAGCAGCAATATCCTGAAGACCCTCAGATGAAGGTGTGGGCAGAAGCTCAGCAACTCAGAGAGACTAAGGCGCTTGCCAACAAGTACAGACTCACTAAGTACGGTACTGCCGTATGGGCAGGACTCATACTCGTGATGGGTGTGGCATATCTGATATATGGCTTAACGGTAGGTTGGTACGAAGACGCTCAAAATGGAGGCATACTCCTCGGTGCGGGTGTCGTGTTGGGAGGCATCTGGGCGGCTGTATTCCTTTCGCCTATGCACGACAAGATACCATTCCTACGCAACGGCAAGGCGGCTGTCATGTCGCTCAAGGGTGAAGCTAAACAATAACACGCACACTATTCTTAACAAGATTACTATTATGGCTATTCAAGATAAATACTGGCATGATATAACCTGGGAAGAGAAAAAATTCTTCAACAACACCTCCAGCACATCATACGGCAATCCCGTACAGGCTTACTACGAGGTTGATGCAAACGGCAATATAGATCCTAAGTATCTGACTACTGCAGGCAAGGAACACTTCGGTGTCGCTACTACTCCACCACCGCCAACCGCACAGGACAACAACAGTTCAAGTTCGCACTCATCAAGCCACGGTGGCGGCATGGTCAACTCGCAAGTCGCAGGATTCTTCTCCAACGTCTTCATACGCATCGCTGCAGAAGCTATAACACGCAAGACACAGAGACCTACATCCAAGCATTGCAAACAGCCTGTTCGCAAGCCTAACGCTGATGGTCACCACGTACACGGCAAGAGAAGACCTGCTCCTGTACCTAAGCGACAGGCGGCTAAGGCTGCAAGACTATCTGCTACGCCTGCAAGCAGTATGACATCTCACTCGCTCGCGCCTAACACATCTGCAACGCCAGCCACAGGCAAGAGACTGCTCACTCCATCGTCTCGTCCTGTACGACAGAGACCTGTTAGACCTGCCACTCCTGTTGCGAGCAAGAGTATGCA
>JAZLKQ010000239.1:0-3652 GCA_045597745.1 Bacteroidaceae bacterium
CTCACTTTCTCCAGTCAAACTACCTACACCTTCCCGTCAAACTACCGAAATATAACGGTAAAGCGAGTCGTGGCACTACTGTGGAACGCTCTATACTAAGGGAGAGGAGAATAAAAACAAGGTGATAATCATGACCATTCGTCTGGAGGAATCATGCTAACAAGTACAAGGAAACATATTGGGGAAGCACTCTTATGGTTATCAGTATACTTGATCTCTAACCATAATTGCTGACACGATGGAGTCGTTCGAAGTCAAGTATCATAATCTTGCGTCCGTCTGTAGCAATAAGACGCTCGGAAGCAAAGGCACTCAATGTACGTATGGCATTGGAAGTTGTCATGTTGGAGAGGTTTGCAAGGTCTTCACGAGACAAATATATGGAGAGTGTAGCCTCGTCCTCTTCCAATCCGTAATTGTCTATAAGGAATAGCAGAGCCTCTGCCAGTCGACCGCGGATGTGTTTCTGCGTAAGACTTACTGTTCGCTCGTCTGCAAGTCCGAGGTCGATGCTCAACTGGCGGATGAAAAACTGTGAGAGCTCTATATTCTCGCTGATCCAATGCTGCAACATCTGTAGAGGTATAAGAGCAAGAGTGGAAGTCTCAAATGCTGCTGCAGAAGTGATGAAGTTTTGTCCTGCAAAATATGCCCTGTAAGCGAAATATCCTACAGGCTTGATGACGCGGATAATCTGGGTTCTTCCCCCTACTCCATCCTTGTATATCTTGACCTTGCCACTTATCAGGCAGAGCAGATACTGAGGCACTTCCCCCTCACGATATATCATCTCGTTTTTCTTGTATCGGCGTATGGACACGTTGTGACGCAACTCATGCTTCTGCTCTTCTGTAAGCAGAGACACGATGTCGTCGAGGTGCTCCATGACTTGCCCGATTGAGAGGGATTCCTTCTTTACCATTTATACCTTATACGTCAATTAATACTTAAGTATGACTTCCTTTTTTAACACGACAAAGTTAGTATTATCTCTACGAACAAACAAATTTAACTGCAAAAAACATGCTATTCAACATATTTTTGGTATATTATCATCTATGTAATACAAAAAAATGATATTTTTCAAACGAAACTTTGTCCATATTGCCAAAAATGCTTAATTTTGGGTGGTTGATACCAAGACAATCTAATTACTGCTCATGAAAACTGATAAGCTAACCATTAGGAATGCACACTTGGGACCATGAAAAAGCTGTAATATAGATTGCAGAATAAAGAATAAACTAATACAAATCATTAATACCTTAAAATACAGCTATGAGTTATTTACGTTTTGAAAAAAACCTGATGACCAATTTGCAGGACAGTCTCCCAAAGGAGATTATCCGTACCAATCGCTCAGGTGCGTATTCAAGCTCGTCTATAGTCGACTGTAATACGCGTAAATACCACGGTTTGTTAGTAGTACCTGTCCCTGAGATAGACGACGAGAACCATGTGCTGCTCTCTTCACTGGACGAGACAGTCATCCAGCATGGTGCTGAGTTCAACCTCGGACTTCACAAGTACTCTGGTAGTACATTCAGCCCTAACGGCCACAAGTACATCAGAGGATATGAGTGGGACAAGCTGCCAACAACTATCTATCGAGTAGGCGGAGTGATCTTGAAGAAGGAGAAGGTGTTCCAGCACTTTGAGAACCGCATCCTTATCCGTTACACACTTCTCGATGCACATTCTGTCACAACATTACGCTTACGTCCATTCCTCGCATTCCGCAGCGTAAGCCAGTACACTCACGAGAACTCTATTGCCAGCAGAGACTATCACTCTGTAGACAACGGTATCGTCACTTGTATGTATGAGGGATATCCTAATCTCTACATGCAGATGAACAAGAAGAATGAGTTTAAGTTTGAGCCTAACTGGTATAAGGGTATCGAATACCCACGCGAACAGGAACTTGGATATGACTATAGAGAGGACTTGTATGTTCCTGGCTACTTCGAGTTTAACATCAAGAAGGGCGAGAGCATCATATTCTCCGCTGGTGTAAGCGAAGTCAAGAGCCGCGAGCTCAAGAAGACATTCGAACATGAGATTGAGGTTCACGTAGCTCGAGACAGTTTCCACTCATGCCTTATCAACGCCGCTCACCAGTTCCACAACGAGCAGAACGGCGAGAACTATATCATCGCAGGCTATCCATGGTTCAAGAGTCGCGCACGCGATACATTTATTTCTCTGCCTGGACTTACGCTTGCCAATGGCGAAGTCGAGTACTATGAGAAGGCTATGTCCACTGCACTCAAGGCTGTAGAGGACTACCTTGCAGGACAACCAATATCTGTCAACATATACGAGATGGAGCAGCCTGACGTATTGCTCTGGGCTGTATGGTGTATACAGCAGTATTCTCTGCTCGTGTCAGCAGAAGAGGCAAGCAAGAAGTACGGCAACATCGTCAATGATATCGTAGACTATATCAAGGCTGGCAAGCATGAAAACCTCTTCGTAGACGACAATGGCCTTCTCACCAGTGACGGACATATCAAGGCTATATCATGGATCAACTCATCAATCAACGGACGCCCTGTGGTAGGACGTAGCGGATACCTCGTTGAGTTTAACGCCCTGTGGTATAATGCCTTAATGTACAGCGCACAGATATGTGAGGCAAACGGCAACTACAGCAAGGCTCGCGAGCTCACTGGATTTGCAGAGAACATGGGCAAGGCATTCAAGGAGAAGTTCCTTAACCAGCATGGTTATCTCCTCGACTACGTTGACGGCAACTATATCTCATGGAGCGTAAGACCAAACATGCTCATCGCCACATCTCTCGAGTTCTCTCCTCTCACTCTTGCTGAGAAGAAGGGCGTGTTCGATATCTGTACAAAAGAACTTCTCACTCCTAAGGGTATTCGTTCACTTTCGCCAAAGAGCGGTGGATACAATCCTATATACGAAGGCGGACAGACTCAGAGAGACGCTGCATATCATCAGGGCACTGTATGGCCATGGTTGCTCGGATTCTATCTTGAGACTTGCATGAAGATATACAAGCGCAGTGCCATTTCGTTTGCAGACCGCAGTCTCCTTGGCCTCGAAGAAGAGATGTTCTACCACTGTCTCGGTACACTTCCTGAGCTCTTCGATGGCAACCCTCCATTCCACGGACGTGGTGCACTCTCATTCGCTATGAACGTGGCAGAGGTTCTTAGAGTTAACAAATTGCTTAGTAAATACTATAATTATTAATAAGGAGGAAGAAATATGAAAGTTCTAATGTTCGGATGGGAGTTTCCACCTAAGATATATGGTGGTCTCGCCGTTGCTTCCTATGGTATCACCAAAGGTATGACTGTAGGTCAGCCTGACGCTGAAATCACATTCTGCCTCCCAAAGCCATGTGGCGAAGAGGAAAACTTCTTGAAGATTATCGGCATGAACCAGGTGCCAATCGTATATCGTGACCACGACTACGAGTATATCAAGAACAACATACCTGGCTACATGACTCCAGAAGACTACTACAACTTCCGCAACCACATTTATGCAGACTTCTCATACATGAATGTCAACCACATGGGTTGTATGGACTTTGCAGGAGGTTATCCAGAGAATCTACATGACGAGATCAACAACTTCTCTATCATTGCAGGTGTTGTTGCACGCAGTCAGGAGTTTG
>JAZLKQ010000240.1:0-6329 GCA_045597745.1 Bacteroidaceae bacterium
CAATAGGTTTCGTAAGAAGCGCACTAAGCTCTTTACTCCTGCAGAGTATGTAGACGGAATATTGAAGGGCAATGTGTCGATGCTTGGTCAGGCCGTAACGCTTGTAGAGAGTACATTGCCTGAACACCAGGCTGTGGCTCAGGAGGTGATTGAGAAGTGTCTGCCTTTCTCTGGCAATTCGGTCAGGGTAGGTATAAGCGGTGTTCCTGGTGCAGGCAAGAGTACGTCTATCGATGCGTTTGGTATGCATCTGCTTGAGAACTATGGCGGAAAGCTTGCCGTGCTTGCTATCGACCCAAGTTCGGAGAAGACAAAAGGAAGCATCCTTGGAGATAAGACACGTATGGAGAAACTCTCTGTACATCCGAAGTCGTTCATTCGTCCTTCGCCAACTGCAGGTTCACTCGGCGGTGTGGCACGCAAGACACGTGAGACCATCATACTGTGTGAGGCTGCCGGATATGACAAGATATTTGTTGAGACAGTAGGTGTCGGTCAGAGCGAGACGGCTTGTCACTCGATGGTAGACTTCTTCCTTCTTATTCAGCTTGCAGGCACAGGCGACGAACTGCAGGGCATCAAGCGAGGTATCATGGAGATAGCTGATGGTATCGTTATCAATAAGGCTGATGGCGAGAATGTGGAGAAGGCTCAGCTTGCAGCAAGCCACTTCCGCAATGCGCTCCATCTCTTCCCTATGCCGGACAGCGGTATCATTCCACAGGTGATGTGTTACTCGGGATTCTATGAGATAGGTATCGATGAAGTGCTCAAGATGATATTTGACTATATAGACCAGGTAAAGGAAAATGGTTATTTCCAGTATCGTCGCAATGAGCAGTCCAAGTACTGGATGTATGAGAGCATCAACGAGCACTTGCGAGACAACTTCTACTACAACCCTGTAGTCAAGAGCATGATAGGCGAGACAGAGATGGACGTGCTCGGAGGCAAGATGACATCGTTTGTCGCAGCAAGACGTCTGCTGGATGCATATCTCGAGACATTGAAATAATGAAGGAGCCCCTCTCCCCAGCCTGCCCCCCTATAGGGCGAGGGTGACTGACGGGAGGTGATTATAAGATGAATTATGTTATAGTAATGAGAAAGATAATAATTGCATTGGTGTTGATGGCATCGTGTGTTGGGCTATATGCGCAGACTGGTAGCACAGCATACGAGTTTCTTGACATCCCGACATCTGCACATTCGGCAGCTCTTGGTGGCAACAATGTGTCAATCATCGAGGATGATGCAACGCTCATGTTTACTAATCCCGCCTTGATAACTAACGTGGCAGACAAGACTCTGAACTTCAACTATGCGTCGTATATCTATTCGACCAACAAGTTGTCTGCAAGTTTTGTCAAACAGATAAAGGAGAGAGGTACGTTTGCCATAGGTGGTCAGGTGCTCAACTATGGAGATATGAAGGAGACTACGCCGACAGGTCAAGAGGTCGGGTCTTTCTCTGCCAGTGACATTGCGATACAGGGAGGTTATACTTACATGTTCTCCGACAGATGGTCTGGTGGTGTTCAGGCAAAGGTACTGATGTCCAACTATGGAGAGTACTCTTCTACAGCATTGGGCGTAGACCTCGGTCTCAACTATTTTGACGAAGAGCGAGGATGGTCTCTTGGTCTTGTCGGTCAGAATCTCGGTGGCCAGGTAGATCCTTTGTACGAGACATCCGAGCACTTGCCGTTCAACCTTGTGCTTGGTATCAGCAAGGACTTTGCCAATGCTCCGATACGAATATCATTGACATTCTCAGACCTTACACATTGGAAAAAGGATTATTACTATAATATAACGGGCGAAGAATTGAGCGGTGGCAAGATGTTGACCAATCATCTGGCTTTCGGTGTAGACATATTCCCATCATCTACCACATGGATAGCTGGCGGATACAACTTCCGTCGAGCAAGAGAGATGAAGGTGGGCGAGAGCAGCCATTGGGCAGGTTTCTCACTCGGTGCAGGTCTCGCCATCAAGAAGTTCAAGATAGGTATAGGCTATGGCAAGTATCATGTGGCGTCATCATCTGTACTTGTCAACGCTTCGTTTAGTTTATAACATATTCAACAATCATGAAGAAGATCACGATTGCAATAGATGGTTACTCCTCTTGTGGCAAGAGTACCATGGCAAAAAATCTGGCAAAGACGATAGGTTATGTATACGTGGACACAGGTGCCATGTATCGTGCAGTTACCCTCTATGCGATGAATGGAGGCATGTTTGCAGGCGATGTCATCGACGAGGCACGTCTCAAGGCAGACATTGATGCAGGCCTTGTCAACATATCATTTCAGTTCAATGCAGAGACAGGCCGTCCTGATACATACCTCAACGGAGTAAAGGTCGAGGAGGAGATACGTCAGATGGCAGTATCTTCTAAGGTTAGTCCAATAGCAGCATTGCCATTTGTCCGTGCGCATCTCACAGCCCAGCAGAAGTCTATGGGTGCCGAGAAGGGCATTGTGATGGACGGACGTGATATTGGCACTGCAGTATTCCCTGATGCTGAACTCAAGATATTTGTTACTGCATCGGCAGAGATACGTGCCCAGCGCAGATATGATGAGTTGCGTGGCAAGGCTTCGACTCAGGCGGAGGCTGACGCCATCAGCTATGATGACATACTTGCCAATGTCAAGGAGCGTGACTATATAGATACTCATCGTGACGTGGCGCCATTGCGTCAGGCAGATGATGCTATAGTGCTGGACAATTCGACGATGACAATTCCTCAACAGCAGGAGTGGCTCATGCAGCAGTATCAGAATGTAGTAGGACAATGACTATAGAGATAGATGACAAATCGGGTTTTTGCTTTGGCGTCACCACGGCTATAAGCAAGGCGGAAGCGGAACTGAAGTGTACAGAGTCGCTCTACTGCCTTGGTGATATTGTGCACAACGGTCGGGAATGTGAACGACTAAAGCGTCTCGGTCTTATCACAGTCGACCACTCAGACCTTATGTCATTGCATGATACTCGCATGTTGCTTAGAGCTCATGGCGAACCTCCTGCAACATACGAGACTGCACGTAAGCAGAATATCACTCTGATAGATGCTACTTGTCCCGTGGTGCTCAATTTGCAGAAACGCATCAAGGCTGACTATGACGCAGATACGGAGCACCGCAGGCAGATAGTCATCTATGGCAAGAATGGTCATGCAGAGGTCGTCGGGCTTGTAGGACAGACACAGGGCGAGGCTATCGTCATAGAGAATCTTGATGATGCAAAGTCGTTAGACTTTAACAGGGACATTCAGCTGTACTCGCAGACCACTAAACCATTGTCGGGCTTTCGTGAGATAGTAAAGTACATTAGTGAGAACATCAAACCAGATGCATCATTCAACTACTTTGATACTATCTGTAGACAGGTGGCAAACCGTATGCCGAATATATGCCAATTTGCAGAGAAGCACGACCTTGTGCTCTTTGTATGCGGCAAGAAGAGCAGTAACGGCAAGGTGCTGTATGGCGAATGTAGCAGGGTCAACCCCAATACCTATATGGTAGATGAACCGTCAGATATAGACTTCTCGTGGTTTGAAGGAGTTGATACTGTAGGTATATGTGGAGCGACTTCCACGCCAAAGTGGCTCATGGAAGACTGTAGAGACGCTATACTGGCAAAGGTCAATAACTAATGAGACTATCTCATCACAATAACATACACAACACAAGATATAAATAGATTAAAAAATTTGTTTCAGTAAAACAATAGTAGATTATGGCAGAAATTAAATGTATCGGTATTATGACATCAGGAGATGATGCTCCTGGTATGAACAGCGCCATCCGCGCCGTGACCCGTTCGGCTATCTATAATGGTCTTCTGGTCAAGGCCATCTATCGAGGCTACAAGGGTTTTATAGATGGAGACATACACGAGTTTAAGACACAGAATGTCAGCAACATCATACAGCAGGGCGGTACCATACTCAAGTCTTCGCCAAGTAAGTCATTTAAGACTACAGAAGGCCGCAAGAAGGCGTACGAGAATATGGTCAACGAAGGTATAGACGCACTTGTCGTGATTGGTGGTGACGGCACGTTGTCAGGTGCGCGTGTGTTTGCACAGGAGTTTGATGTGCCATGTATCGGTATTCCTGCCACAATCGACAACAACCTTTGTGGTACAGATACTACTATAGGATACGATACAGCACTCAATACCATCATGATGACTGTAGACAAGATACGTGATACAGCCACAAGTCATGAGCGTCTCTTCTTCGTAGAGGTGATGGGTGATGATGCAGGTTTCCTTGCTCTCAATGGCGCAATAGCATCAGGATGTGAAGAGGCCATTATCCCATCGGTCGAGATAGAAGAAGACCAGCTCAATCACTTCATACAGAATGGATTCCGCAAGACAAAGGGAAGCAGTATAGTGCTTGTTGCAGCCAATGACAAGAATGGAGGCGCTATGCATTATGCCGAACTTGTTAAGAATCAATATCCAGAACTTGATGTCCGCATCTCAATCCTCGGTCACCTGCAGCGTGGAGGTCATCCTACAGCACACGACCGCATCATAGCCAGCCGCATGGGTGCAGCATCTATACAGGCCCTCATGAAGGGACTGCGCAACGTGATGATTGGTATTGACAATGAGGAGATAGTCTATGTACCATTCTCCCGTGCCATACGTGACAACAAGCAGATAGACCACAATCTGCTTGACATACTCCATAATATTTCTATTTAACAAATGCTAATGTCCCTTGCTTGTCCATGCGACAGTAAGGGACAACAATATAATAACGTAACCTGAAGATGATAGTTTGTATAGCCGAGAAACCGAGTGTTGCCCGTGATATTGCCAGTGTCCTTGCATCAATGCAGGGTGGCAATGTCATAACCAAGACTCAGCAGGGATATATAGACTGCGGTCGTTATCAGGTGACATGGGTATTCGGACATCTCTGCGAACTGAAAGAGCCACACGAATATGCCCCTCAATGGAAACGATGGGACTTGTGGAGTCTGCCTATGATTCCCCCTCGGTTTGGCATTAGGCTCAAGGAGGACGATGGAGTCAAGAGGCAGTTTGCTACAATACAACATCTCGTGTCGTCTGCAGAGATGATAATCAACTGCGGTGATGCCGGTCAGGAGGGAGAACTTATCCAGAGATGGGTGATGCAGAAGGCTGGAGTGAAGTGTCCTGTCAAGCGACTCTGGATATCATCTCTTACAGAGGATGCTATACGTGAGGGATTTGGCAACCTTAAGGACCAGAGCGAATACCAGTCCCTATATGAGGCTGGTCTCAGCCGCGCCATCGGAGACTGGACTCTCGGCATGAATGCTACCCGTCTCTATACATTGAAGTATCAGCAGGCGAGGGGACAAGTCCTCTCCATCGGTCGTGTGCAGACACCTACACTTGCATTGATCGTGAAGCGACAGCAGGAGATAGAGAGTTTTGTGCCAAAGCAGAGTTGGGTATTGTCCACAATATATCGGGACACCAAGTTCACAGCTATTGCTCACGATGAAGACGCCGAGGCGGAAGCAGCGGCAGAAGTAGCCGAGGCAGTAGCGCAAGGCAAGAAGCTGAAGTCTAAAGGACCTATCTATCGCACTATAGAGTATAGCACGGAGGAAGAAGGACGTGCCATGCTCAACCTCATAGCGGACAAACCTTTCACCATCACATCTATACAGAAGAAGAAAGGCACGGAGGCACCACCAAGACTATATGACTTGACCTCATTGCAGGTAGACTGCAACCGTAAGTTCGGATATTCGGCAGACCAGACACTACAGCTCATACAGTCATTGTATGAGAAGAAGTTTACTACTTACCCACGCGTTGATACCACATACCTTAGCGATGACATATACCCTAAGTGTCCGCAGACTCTTGCAGGCATTAGAGGGTATGAACAGTATACGCAGCCATTGATGGGGCAGAAACTTATCAAGTCAAAGAAAGTATTTGACTCATCAAAGGTTACGGACCATCATGCCATCATACCTACAGGTGTGCCTGCAGTCAGCCTTACAGACATGGAGCGTAAGGTGTATGACCTTGTAACACGAGCCTTTATCGCTGTATTTTATCCCGACTGCAAGTTCGAGACAACTACAGTCATGGGCACATCTCCAGATGCTGACGAAGCTCTCGCTGACGGCAAGACCAACATACTCTTCAGGACGAGCGGCAGGACAATAATAGAAGAAGGATGGAAGGTAATATATAAGAATGACAAGCAGGATGCAGACGATGCAAATGCTTCTGAAGGCCAACAGGAGGCTGTTGCAGGTATGCCACTCTTTAAGAAGGGAGAGCAAGGA
>JAZLKQ010000241.1:0-6314 GCA_045597745.1 Bacteroidaceae bacterium
TATACATAACCACTGAAGACGCTTCTGCTGGTGAGAAGGGATTTGTCACCCAGCACACTATATTGCAGCAGGAGACATTCGACCGTATATCAACTTGTGGACCAAAGCCTATGATGATGAGCGTGGCACGATTTGCCAAGGCCAACGATATACCTTGCGAGGTTTCGCTCGAGAATATGATGGCATGTGGACTCGGCGCTTGTCTATGCTGTATAGAGAAGACCGTTCGTGGCAACGTATGCGTATGCAAAGAGGGACCTGTATTTGACATTAATGATCTCAACTGGAAACTCGATTAATGCATAACTTGATTAATGCATAATTCTCAATGCACAATGCATAATGTTATGCATCACCAAATACATATATATTAAATTAATATACATTAAACGAAGAAAATACTCCACTCCACCCTCACTTTGGACTGGAGCGCTCAAAAATAGCTTATGGCAAATCTTACTACTAACATAGCGGGATTACAGATGAAGAATCCTGTGATGACCGCTTCGGGCACATTTGGCTACGGACTCGAATTTGCTGATGTGGTCAATCTTGAAGATATCGGCGGCATTATAGTCAAGGGTACAA
Organism: Bacteroidaceae bacterium; assembly: GCA_045597745.1. Classification (GTDB taxonomy): domain Bacteria; phylum Bacteroidota; class Bacteroidia; order Bacteroidales; family Bacteroidaceae; genus Minthosoma. The sequence goes on from JAZLKQ010000241.1 coordinate 589, forward strand.
CTCTCAATCCTCGTCAAGGTAACGACTACCCTCGCATGGTGGAGACAGCAAGCGGTATGCTCAACTGCGTCGGTCTGCAGTATAAGGGTGTCGACTACTTCTGTCAGAATATTTATCCACAGATCAAGGATGTTAAGACCAACATGATAGTCAACGTGTCTGGTAGCAGTCCAGAAGACTATGCAGAATGTGCCGCACGTATCAACGCTCTTGACAATATCCCTGCTATCGAACTCAATATCTCTTGTCCAAATGTAAAGGACGGAGGTATGGCGTTTGGCGTTACTACAGAGGGTGCGAGCGCAGTAGTCAAGGCTGTACGTGAAGTATACAAGAAGACACTCATCGTCAAGCTCTCGCCTAACGTCACCAGCATAGCCGACATAGCTCGATGCGTAGAGGCAGAGGGTGCGGATGCCGTGAGCCTTATCAACACGCTCATGGGTATGGTTATCGACACCGAGAAGCGTCGCCCAGTACTATCCATTGCTACAGGAGGTATGAGTGGACCTGCTGTCAAGCCTGTAGCCGTAAGATGTGTATGGCAAGTCAACAAGGCAGTCAACATACCTATCATTGGTCTCGGAGGTATCATGTCTGCCAACGACGCTATCGAGTTTATGATGGCAGGAGCACGTGCCATCGAGATAGGTACAGCAAACTTCGTCGACCCTGCCATTAGCGTCAAGGTTGCCAATGGCATCAACGAGTGGCTCGACAATCATGGATGTAAGTCTGTTGACGAAATTATAGGCGTTGTGGATTGATTTTTCTTTGTTTTGCTTACTATTTGCAAATAATTTAGCAAAATTTTGCGTCTAATTAATTTTTTGTTGTATCTTTGCACGACAAAATATCACAAAAGATACTAATCAAATGAGCAAATTGATAAAACCTGAGGGGTATAAACAGCTACTTAATCCTACTCAGACAGAACAGGGAATAAAACAGATAAAGGAGTTTTTCCAGGTAAACTTATCTACAGCACTTCGTCTCCGCAGAGTGACTGCACCATTATTTGTGATGCGTGGACTCGGTATCAACGACGACCTCAATGGCGTGGAGAGAGCCGTATCATTCCCTATCAAGGACATGAACGACAATATTGCGGAGGTCGTACATTCGCTTGCAAAGTGGAAAAGACTTATGCTTGGCGAATACAAGATCAAGCCAGGATATGGTCTATATACAGACATGAATGCCATCCGTGGCGATGAGGAACTTGACAATCTGCACAGTCTCTATGTAGACCAGTGGGACTGGGAGCGTACCATCACTAAGGAAGACCGTAATGTAGAGTTTCTGAAGAAGGCCGTAAGGAGTATCTATGCTGCTATATTGCGCACAGAGTATCTCGTGTACGAGACATATCCACACATACAGCCATTCCTTCCTGAGGAGATACATTTCATCCACTCAGAGGAGTTGCGTCAGCTCTACCCTGACCTCTCACCAAAGGAAAGAGAGGATGCCATCTGCAAGAAGTACGGAGCTGTATTTATCATGGGCATCGGAGGCAAACTTGGCGACGGCAACGAGCACGACTTGAGGGCTCCTGACTATGACGACTGGACAACTCCTAACAGCGATGGATTTCTCGGACTCAACGGAGATATCATGATATGGTATCCTGTACTTGGACGTGCATTCGAACTCTCATCTATGGGTATAAGAGTTGACAAGGAGTCTTTGCTCTATCAGCTCGAACTCACAGGCAAAGAGGAGCGCAAGGAACTCTTCTTCCACAAGAAACTTCTTGCAGACGAACTCCCACTCTCCATCGGTGGTGGTATAGGTCAGAGTCGCCTCTGCATGGTACTTCTTCACAAGGCGCATATCGGTGAGATTCAGGCAAGCATCTGGCCAGAAGAGATGCGCAAGGAATGTGCAGAGTTTGGTATGCCTCTTATCTAAATTTAGATTTATTTATAAAACAATAATAGGATATATATTTGGTCTCCAAATGCATATCCTTTTTTTGGATTTTGATGTCCTAAGATGGAGATTGAATCATCCATTTGAGACCATTTAAGGGTTCATTTTAATAAAATGTCCTTGATGTCCTAAGACGGAGGTTGAAGATAATGCCTAATTTATTTGTTCCACTCCAACAAGGGGACATTACCAGACTCTATCCGCTCTCCCCTACTTGGGAGGGAACGGGGGAGGTTATTCCACAACAATCTCCAGTCCGTCGTATGTCAGGTAGAATCCTTCGCCATACGTGTCCGTGATATGCTTCTGCTCCTGTTCGTGAGGCAGTATATGGTGAGACATGTGGATGAAATACGTTTGTCGAGCCCCTACACGCTTGGCAAACTCCACCGCCTCGTCTATCGTCTGATGACTAGGATGACTCTTGTGCCTTAGACCGTTGACTACAAGAGTGTCGACACCTGTGAGATACTCATATTCGGTATCAGGGATAGCCGACATGTCCGTGATATACGCCACCCTGTCTATTCTGAATCCTACGATAGGCAACTTGCCGTGCATTACCCTAATCGGCATGATAATCACATCTTTGTTTTTGCCGTCAGGTTGAGACGCCTTCTGACGATGCAACTCGTCTATTACCGACTGACGTTTCTGACGCAGCGACTCATCGAGCATATTTTCGTCGATATCCATTGGTTCCCTGTCACTCAGGACAATAGGCACATGGGGCTCGATATGTATGAGGTTGATGGCAGGCACGCCTGGGTATCTCTTGTCTTTGGGAGTAAAACAGTATGGTATGCGTTCCATCAGATGATCAGCACAAAACTTCTCCGCATACACATCCACGTCGCCAAATATACTGTATGGTCGTAAGTCGTCAAGCCCACCAACATGGTCATAATGCTCATGCGTAATGAGTACGGCATCAAGTGGTTTGAAGTCAATCTTGAGCATCTGCTCACGAAAGTCCGGGCTACAGTCTATCAGCACACGCTTACCCTCTACGTCAAGTACAGATGAGCAGCGCAGTCTCTTGTCTTTCTGGTCAGTAGATATACATACCTCACAACCACACCCCACCTGTGGTACTCCACATGAGGTGCCCGAACCAAGTATCGTAAGTTTCATGCTCATAATCAGACATGCTTTTGCTGGTAGAAATTTATCAGATGTTTATTACTGAAAGAAATTATCCAGAAATTGTTCAGAAATTAGTTATGCATTATTACCAGTTTCAATCCGAGCCCCTATCTTTTAGGGTGAGGGAGTTTGTCTTTTGTCCTATATAAAGTTTACCTCTGGCCGTATATCGACACCAAACTTTTCCTTGACACTCTGGCATACAGCATCGCTCAGTGCCACTATCTCGCTACTTGTAGCACCGCCAAGATTGACCAGCACGAGTGCCTGTTTAGAGTGTACGCCAGCTCTGCCGAGCGACATGCCTTTCCATCCGCACTTGTCTATCATCCATCCCGCAGGTATCTTGACTCCGTCCTCTACCTCATAGTAAGGCATATCTGGATATTCATGCTGAATGGCAAGAAACTTCTCTCGTGTCACCACGGGATTCATGAAGAACGAACCGGCGTTGCCATGAATCTTTGGGTCAGGCAATTTTGCGTTGCGTATATCTATGATAGCCTGTCGCACGTCCTTGACCGTGATGTCTGTCTTGCCTTCGAGCATAGAGCGTATGTTGCCGTAGTCCAGACGAAGCACAGGACATTTGGACAATTTGTAAGTCACGTATGTGATGGCGTACTTACCCTTTAGCTGTTCCTTAAATATGCTCTTGCGATAAGCGTAGTTACATTCAGCGTTGCCAAATACACGCTTCACGCCACTCTCCAGCTCTATAGCCTCCACGAGTACGATGGCATCCTTCGCTTCCGCTCCGTAAGCACCGATATTCTGTACGGCAGATGCACCTACTTCGCCAGGTATGAGCGAGAGATTCTCTATACCGCCCCACCCTTGTTCTACGGTAAACTCCACAAACTTGTCCCACACTTCTCCACCACCTACTCTTATTGTCACGCTCTGGGTATCCTCATCCACTATGCTTATGCCCATGATGCCACAATGGAGTATCACGCCGTCGTAGTCATGGCGAAACAACAGATTGCTTCCGCCACCTATATGTAGTACAGAGTCCTTGTCATATCCCCCGTCGGAGATATAAGACTGGAGTTCCGCTTCAGTATCATATTCGACAAATGTCTTTGTCTTTACGTCGATGCCAAACGTGTTGTGAGGCAGCAACGAGTAGTCATGCTTAATAGTCATATTATCTAATTCTCTATCTCCACCAGTTCCCACTTGCCATCCTTGACGGCAAACTTATACTTGATATACAGACCGTTGAGCGGTCCTTCCACGAGCAGGGTCTTGTGGTCTGTAGACGATGTCTTCTGTCCGTAGTCTATGTTGACGATGTCGTCTGTTGGCATTGGCATCTCGTTCTTGAACTCATACCATGCATCTGCCGACAGTATTGTCTCGCCCTCTTCTTCCAGCACCTCCTCGTCTTCAGTCACCTGAGGCGTGTTGAGCTTGAGCGATGGACTAATTGACTCACGCTGGAACGTGGAGTCGGTCACAAATGTACGGTAAAACGATACGAATCCCGAGTAAGGTGTATCTGACACAGGCACTATCTCCGCATCGGTCAATATCCACTTGCTGTCCACACGCTTGAAGTTGTACTTCTCCACTTTCTCGTCCGCCAAATGTATCCACTCCACACTCACCTTTCTTATGGTCGTGTCCTTCATGAGCGAATAGTCTTTCTCCCTGTCAAACATGATGGTGTAAATCTCCTGTGAGGAAAATCTCTCTCTCTCTGCCCATCCTTCACGACTCACCTTCTCCTCGCCACCTTTGTATTCAAGCGGAAAATGTACACGTGATGTCTGATACTTGGAGTCAGAGATAAAGTTGTAGAAAAAGTCATCAAAGAGCTCGTCTGCCGATTCTGGCACCACGTTCTCCTCCACAAGATTCAGGACTTCATGTTCAGGTTCAGGGACAACGGCGGTGTCATTCTCTTCCTCATCATCCGAGGTGAAAAACGCCGTCTTCTTGATTTCTTCGCACGAACACATGAGCATAGTCATCAAGCCTATGCACCACCATATTGCCATGCGTCTATAAGTTCTCGTCCTCAATTGTACTTTGTAAATATGTAAAAACCAAATCTTATCTCTCAAATTTCATGCAAATTTAACGTTTCTTTTTTACTTACGCACTATATATGAACTTATTTGATTATCTTTGCACGAAAATTGGACGAAAACTATAACAAAACAAACTCTAACATGTTAGACAAAATACAATCCATGCTTGCCGAGGTAGAACACCTCACAGCAAGCAACGCAAATGAGATAGAGGCACTTCGCATCAAGTATCTCAGCAAGAAAGGAGCTATCACAGCCCTCATGGCAGACTTTCGCAACGTGCCTGCCGACCAGAAGAAGGAGATAGGTATCAAGATCAACGAGCTCAAGACCAAGGCATTCGACAAGATCAACTCCCTCAAGAGCAACTTCCAGACAGAGGACGGTGACAGCGTAGATATCGACATCACACGTACAGCATATCCTGTCAGCCTCGGCACACGTCATCCGCTCTCTATCGTGCGCAACGAAATCATCGACATATTCAGCCGACTCGGATTCTCTCTCGCAGAAGGACCAGAGGTCGAGGACGACTGGCACGTGTTCTCAGCCATGAACTTTGCTGACGACCACCCAGCCCGTGACATGCAGGACACCTTCTTCATC
>JAZLKQ010000242.1:0-4083 GCA_045597745.1 Bacteroidaceae bacterium
CCACAGCGGACAATGGACGTAAGGGTACGCTCAAGGTGGATGGAGTGAAGGTAGCCGACATAGAGATATCTAAGGACCATGCTGCCGACGACAACGGATTCTACAATATGGAGATACCTCTGCCTGCCAATGTGGCTGTCAAGGCTGATGGCAGTGCAAAGGAGAGTTTCGTGGTACGTCTTGAAGCCGACAAGGGTACTGTCATCCCTGGTTTCTATTACCTCCGCCTTACAAGTGGATATACATTGCATACATACGTTTTTAACTGTGCCGACTGGGTGACAGGCGACGTCAATCGCGTCGCTCAGTCGGCTTTCACATACGACAAGGACGCCAACACCATTACCATCAAGGCTGGTACAGGGAACAACAACGTGTGTCTCTCCTTTGACTATGCAAAGCACAAGCTCTACACTGTGGGCGAATCGCACAAGTATCTTGTGGTATGTGGTCAGGGGCTTGCTACGACAACAGGCAAGAACTACCTGTGGTGGCTCAATGGTGTAAACCGTGGTTCGAGTGTCGCTCCGACTTATACCAAACGTATTGATAGCGAACATATCATCATAGCGTGGGACATCACACAGTCTGGTATTGCGGACAACTGTAAGGACGATGGCTGGAATCCATCTGTAGGTGCTACCATTTTCGGCATGACAAGTACCACAGGCACATCTATTATCCGAGACATAGACTTCGTCTCGTCTATCGAAGACTATGTAGCCGCTGTAGAGAAGGCAACCTCTATATCAGACGTGAACGCCCTGAAGCGTGGTGCAATGGCTATTTATACGCTTGCTGGCACAAAGCAGTCATCTATGCAGCGAGGCATTAACATTGTGGTCGATGAAGACGGAAGAAGCAGTAAGGTGATGCGATAGTTCCTTTGTATTCATACAATAAGCCAGATATCAAAACGAGGGCATGAAGCAACCGCTTCATGCCCTCGTACTATATGGAGTAGGTCTAATCTGTACCGTTATTACCAGAGTTCTTCATCTTCTTCATCATCAATGAGGATATATGAGGATCTGCTCTTTGAATCTGCTATTACAGGTCCAGTTCCAGACATTTCGCTTGTAGGTTTTCCTGTACCTATACTTGTAGCAATGACAGTCTCAGTTTCACAGACGGTGACTGTAATTTCAGGGGCAATATATGATTTGTTCATTTTTTTCTATAGATAATAAGATGTTAGACAATAGATTACTTGATGTATACCTTCATGCCACCAACAACATAGATGCCGCCCTTAGTCATAGTCTTGACTTCACGGCCGTTGATGTCATAAATCTTGTCAGCACTCTTGAGATTGTTGAACTGTACATTTTGGATAGCTGTTGCGTTAGGAGCCTCTGTACCATTTATGCGAATCTTTGCATTGGTTGAGTTCTTTGGCCCCTGATACTTTGTAGGATCGAAGAAGCAACGGTTTGTGCCCAATGTTATATCGCCACCATCAATGAGGTGCATCTCGTTGTTGGAAAGGATGTAATTGCCAAGGATTGCATTTGAACCTGGCCAGAAACCGTTGTCATAATAACCTATGAGTCCATTGTCGCGAGCATTGTTGTTAGACCAATCGTCAGTTACTGCGTTAGCGTCAACACGGAAGAAGTTTACGTTTTTGCCACCCTCGTCATTAGCGAGATAGAAGTATGGTACACCTGCTTCGAGTACATTATAATGACGTGCAAGAGTAAATACACCCGTCTCTTCGTCATATTCATCAAGAGTGAATACCTGTGCACCTGACACTGCTGCTGCATACTTGAGAGCGATAGTACCAAACTTGCCTCCCTCTGGAAGTGTAGCATATTCACGTACATAGTCGCCAGTGCATGACCCCCAGGACTGAGTATTCTTTACTGCCTGGCCAGCCTCATAGTTTGTGAGATAAACAGCACTTACTGGCTGACCACCAGTGAATGATATACTGCTAATCTTAGTGATATCAATGCCCTTGTCCATGATGTACTCCATGTTGACAGTAGCGCACACTTGATTGTTCCATCGGTCAAGCCACATGTTACCACGTGATGTTCCACCACCCTTGTTGTAGTCTTCGCCACCAATAGAGTTGCCGTTTGCATCCTTGACACGGAATTCGCCACCTGCAGAACTTGCGTTTGCAGATGTTACAACAACGAGCCACTTCCAGTCACCGAAGTCCTGAGGTGCTGTAAATTCTATTGCACCATTTGCTGTGAACTTAGCTGATTCTGCATCGTAGTTAGTAGCTTTTGTGATGTCAAGAACATTTGCCTCCTCTGCAGTGAAGAAGATGCGCTGGTTAGGATCTACAGGAACTATCTGCTTGTCAGTAAGTACATAAAACTCCCAAGTAGATGGAGCTGCATTCTGCCAAGTAGCGTTGTTTGCCCAGTAACCGCCTGTCTGGAATGTCACATAACCCTTGTCTGTATGCTCTTCGCCATAGCTGCCCTCTACAGCTCCAAGAGAGCGGATAGAGTACTGGCTTTCGCCAATTTCTGCGATGGTAAATACTGCGCCATCCTGCTTCTCGCCCTTTGTGCCATTCTTGTCAATGCCTCCGAGGAATACGTGGCTCCATACGGAAGAGTTGAGATAGTTGACAGCTTCGCCACTCTCCTTGCAGAGCTGGATGAAGTACTGATTGTTGTCTGCGTTATCAGCTTCAAGCTTTACCCAGAAAGCATAGCTGTCAAAATCAGCCTTGGATGCGAAATTTGCTCCACCGTTAGAATTACAAAGAACAACATCGTTCTGTACAAATACAACAGGGTCAGAAGATGCTACAGCTTCAGCAAGGGTAACCTTTGTCCAAGTCCATGATGTGTCGGCAGTCTTTTCGCTCTTTAGTGTGTAGAATTCCCATTCATCACCGGCGTTGTTCTGCCATGTAGCGTGGTTTGCCCAATAGCCTCCTGTCATGTCACAAAGCCAACCCTTGTCAGACTGTACTCCGTTGTTGTTGATAGAATTGTCATAATAACCCTGCTCTACACCCAGGTTGCGAATGGTGTAAGAAGATTCACCTGCAGCAGCAATAGTCCAGAGCATACCATTCTCCTTCTCTCCGTTGATGTCGTTCTTGCCACTTGGGTAAGTATGACTCCATACGCTGGCGTTTATGTACTGACCGCCAATACCGATGTAGTTAGAGCCTTCTACATTGCTTGCCTCAAATGTTGCCTGCCATGCGATTGTCGCATCAATGTCATTCAATGCAACCATGAGAAGTTCATTTCCACTTTTGCATAATACTCGTCCATTATGCACGATAGCTACACCTGATGCGGAAGCTTTTGCTTCTTCGAAGGTCAACTTTTCGTCAAGGGCAAATTTGTATATACCCTTAGCATTTGCCATTACACAAAATGCAATGAGCAATAAAGAAAGTAAAGTTTTCTTCATGTTAAATAAATTTATAAATGATTAAAATGTCGTTGTTAGATCGTAAATAAGTCGTTGAAAAATAAAAAAAGTTGTTAGATAATTAGACTGGTGAAATAAGATAAATATGATGTTAGATTGACTGTCATTATAGAACCCTTTTATTAAAAGGTGTGCAAAGGTATAAATACTATAAACGTGTGTTTTTTGTATATGATACATGGGCTGTAGATTTTGTAACATATTATGCCAAATGACACATTATCAATAGCTAATGTTTTGCATCTAATAGTTTTGCGGATGCTCTCAAATGATGCGGATTGTACTTGTTATTATAATATAAATAGGTGTAGAAATGGCATGTGTGAAAGATGTGGAAGAAGTGTGAAAGACGTTTTGCGGGACATCTTCCACACTTGCGTGTTGTGTGTCAATGACTTGCAAGGGTGTGAAAGATGTGGAAGATAAAAGTGCCGCTTTTGCTAAGTGTGGCTGTGCGGTCTGTTCGATATTCTTTCGTCATACGTTCGATGAAAACACATCATGTATTGACTGCAGTCTTGTGCAGGTGTAGTCCGGAGATAAAGCCTTCTTGACGTGTATATGTTAATTGCAGTTGGTTTGCTTAAAAAACGGGCGTGAGATACTGATAGTTTGTGGGAAAATGCCTATCTTTGCACCAATTTAGGGGTGCCTAATTGATAT
>JAZLKQ010000243.1:0-1448 GCA_045597745.1 Bacteroidaceae bacterium
AATGGTCGAGATGCCATTGGCTATGGGGGACGATATGCTGTTGTGGGATGAGTTCTCGCCAGCCCTCTATAAGCTTAGCGCTTCTGCAGGAAAGGGTTGTGCGGAGGTCAGCACTGTGTTTGGTATGAGAAAGTTTGAGATACGTGGCAGGATGTTCTATATCAACGGACGTCAGATACAGCTTCGCGGTACAGTAGAAAACTGCGACTTCCCTCTCACTGGATACGCTCCTATGGACGTAGATTCATGGATCAAGGTATTCAAGACATGCCGTGAGTACGGTCTCAACCATATGCGTTTCCATTCGTATTGTCCTCCAGAGGCGGCATTCCTTGCGGCAGATATGGTAGGATTCTATATTCAGCCAGAAGGCCCATCATGGCCTAATCACGGTGTGAAGCTTGGACAGGGACAGCCTATCGACAAGTATCTCATGGACGAGACAAAGGCGATGGCAAAGGTATACGGCAATCATCCTTCGTTCTGTATGATGGCTTGTGGTAACGAACCTGCAGGCAACTGGGTCAAGTGGGTATCCGAATTTGTGGACTACTGGAAGGCTACAGACTCTCGCCGTGTATACACAGGTGCATCTGTAGGTGGCGGTTGGGCATGGCAGCCTAAGAGCCAGTATCATGTCAAGGCAGGTGCAAGAGGACTCAACGAGTGGGCAAGACGTGCACCAGAGTCTATGATAGACTTCCGCACCAATATAGCACATTATAAGAATAAGGACTATGACACGGATATACTCGAGCCTTACGTCAGCCATGAGACTGGACAGTGGTGCGCATTCCCTAACTTCGATGAGATAGGCAAGTATACTGGTGTCAATAAGGCAAAGAACTTTGAGGTGTTCCGTGACATACTCCGTGACAACGGCATGGAACAGATGGCACACAAGTTCTTGATTGCTTCGGGCAAGCTTCAGGCACTTTGCTACAAGGCTGAGGTTGAGCGTACTTTGCGTACTCCAGACTATGCAGGTTTCCAACTTCTCTCGCTCAATGACTATTCAGGTCAGGGTACAGCACTCGTGGGTGTGACAGATGTATTCTTCGATAACAAAGGCTACATCTCATCCGAAGAGTTCAGAGAGTTCTGCTCACCAATCGTACCATTGGCACGTATACCTAAGTTTACTTACAAGAACAACGAGACCTTTGAGGCAGAGATCGAACTCTATCAGTATGCTCCAGCCGAACTCAAAGGTGTAGCTACTCATTGGCAGATCATCGATTCGTCTACAGGCAACAATACTGTAATAGCAGAGGCTGATATGCCAAGACGTGACCTCCCTATAGGCCAGAATATTGCTCTTGGTAAGGTGTCGTTCCCACTTGGTGATGTAAAGGAGGCGAAGAAACTCACTCTTGTTGTAACTGTCCCTGGTACTGAAGGCAAGAATCATTGGGACTTCTGGGTATATCCAGAGGCGTTGGAAGTGG
>JAZLKQ010000244.1:0-4922 GCA_045597745.1 Bacteroidaceae bacterium
GAATCCCTGACCTGTCAATGCAGTTGCATCGAAAGCTTGAGGCGCATAAATCTGTTTGCCGCCCATAAATCGGAATGAGATAAGTCCGGCATTGCTCTCAGTTATATCCGTGATGTCCTTGCCCATGTTGTAAGTACCATCAAGGTTCTTATTGAAGAGCTTGCCACCTACTTTCGTATGAGACGCATCGGTGAGAGCAGTCACTTTCTTGGTTCCTGGGAATGGATCGCCCGCAAGTTGAGCATTTGTCGTAGTATACATACCCCATTCACTACTGTACGTTCCATAGCTACCATCAGCCGGTATGATGCTCATCCTCTGATGATTGGCAATGTCATTAGGTATATCATTTACCCATGCATTCTCATCGTAGTCGACATGAATAACCAACATTCCATGTCCACCGCAATATTGATACCAACGGGACTGCTGGCGGTTTTCGAGCAGATAATACTCATTGTGATTGCCATCATTGTATACTACGTAAGCCAACGGCATGTCAGCAAGGGATGGCATGTCGGTTACATTGCATGGTGACCAAAGTTCGGTATATGTCAACCAACCTGCAAACATACGCTCGTATGCAGTATATCCACATGGTACTTCGCCCGAATCTGAAGGTCCATTGTACGAACCACTATCCATCAGCGACCATCTGTTCATGCCAAATCCACCGTTGTAGCTCGTGTCATAGAAGTCTGGAATGCCGAGACAGTGGCTGAACTCGTGGCACGCAGTACCTATTCCATCCATCGTACTGCCCGTACTACCACGCAGCTCGCAACTGACGGCGTATGTGTTGACACGCACTTTGTCGAGTGTGATCGGCCCTTCGCCATCACCTGATTCAACCGCCTCCTGGAACGACCATTCGTGTGGCCATATCAGATTGGACCTGTCTGTGGCATGTTCACCATAACCAGCATACACCACATACACCTGGTCGACCTCACCATCACCATCCCAGTCATAGTCGGAGAAGTTGACTTGGTCATCAACGAGACGACACGCCTCTGCTACCATAGTGGCAGGACGAATGTCATCGCCTTTATCGTCGTTTTTGCCATAATAACTGTAGTTCTTGCTTACAGTGACAGGTCCTACCACGTCAAACGTCAGGTCGAACTTGCCGTAACTCTGGTCAAAGAAGTAGTCATGCACCGAACCTATATGCCCATTACTACTGTATCCTTCCTTATTGAACTGGTTGTCGAACGCCTGTCTTGTATTGCCCGACTTCATGCTAAGGTCAGCAAAGTTGACAAGTATCACCAGCCCCTTCTTCTTGCCATGATAGGATGTCGGATAGCCGAAAGTACGTCGATACCTGCTTTTCGACATGCGGACATCACGATGATGACTGCGCAACTTCGCCCTGCTCGTCCATTGACTTGTGATGGCAGAAGCGACGTTATCGCTTGACTGAGCAATCAATGCCTCCTCATCGGCAGTACGACCAGACGCATCATGTGCCAGCATATCGCTTGCGACGAGCTGTCCATCTCGCGTCACGGCATAGCGGAAACTACCATCAGCAGCCTTCATCAGAGCTACGCCGTCAGCTGACTTGAAGAAATGGTACGATTCGTCGCCGTACATAAATACTGTCAGCGACGTGCCATCTGGCTGACTCACAACCATAGGACGTGGTAAGGCTGGTATTGCAAACACCTGTAGTCCAACCACTAACGAGAGCAGAAACAGTAATGTGCGCATATTAGGATAAGTATATATTTATAGTGTAATACCCCCTTCCCCTTCGGGTACTCCCCATACTTTAGAAGGAGAGTTGCCATCCGGACGTCAGGACTATGAGTGGTGTATGAAAGTATATCATCACCTTATGAAATAGTGAAGTTGACTCTCCGATGAAGGAAAGTCAACTCACCAAGGTATATTCGTCTAATTATTAACGATTTAATTGCTTAGGCAATCTGACGCCTTCCTTGCTTGTTGCTACCACTACAAATCGGTCATCAGAATAGCCCGCTATGTTGACAGTGGCCTTTTTCTTGCCCTTGAGCTTCACGCTGACGAGAGTCTCACCAGAGTAGCTTGCAACGTCAACCTGCTGTAGAGGAGTCTTAGTCGAAACGACGATATTGTTGCCAACGATTGCAGCATCAAACGTGAACGCACCTTCGGCTGCACTGCCATCTTCCTGTACCTGAGTGTTGTCCACCACCTTGATACCCATGAGCTGAAGCATCTTGTAGGCATAACGTCTGCCGAGCATACGGCAGCCTTCACCGCTGAAGTGGAGGTTGTCACGACCTACCTCACATCCCTTAGAAGAGATGCACCAGCCTGTAGGTATATAGTCATGTATACGACTGATAGTCTTGTTGGCACCTGCACATACTCCGTGCTGATCTTCGCCGACCACTTCACCAGCGAGGATTGGCACTTCCTCAGCCTTGAGGTCAAGGTCAGCCAGGAGGTCTTCGTATATCTTCTTGACCTTCTCCAACCATGCGTCATTGTACGCATCAGTCTCTCCCTGATGGAGCAGGATGCCCTTGATGACGCCTTCCTTCTGTGCCAGACGAGCCATGTCGACCAGTCGCTGACGTGGGTTGAGAGCGTATGTCTTGACCTCGTTCATCATCCAGTCGGCCTTGATGTTGTCGACGTATGTCTTGTAGTTGTACTTATCAAAGAGGTCAATGCCGCAGCCGTTGACACCCACATGAATGACGCCTACACGTACGTCCTGAGGTAGATTTTCGAGCATGGTGCGTCCGAAGTAGTCTGCAGGACTGAGTCTTGCCCATCTACGGCAAAGTGGTGGAGTCGCCGCTCTCCATTCGCCCATCTTTCGGTCAACGTCGTCACACGTCGCAAGATTGACAAATCGGTCGCTTACCACCGAGTCAGCAGAAGTGATCTGACCGTTACCTACCATGTTGGACTGCCCGATACAGAGGTAGATATAAAACTTTGGGTCTTGTGCCTTGACAAGTAGTGTAGCTGTCATTGCCAGTACAATAAAGAATAATCTTTTCATTGATGTATAGTTGTTAGATTAGTAATGATTACGTCCTATCTGCTGAGGCCTTCGACCGAACCACTGACCTTTGAGCCCGCACGCTTGAATGAACCGCTCACATTGTTGCCTGTCTTGCTCAGCCCCTTACCTATCTTCTTGAGCTTAAGCTGGGCTACACGCTTCTTATACTGCACATTGTAGGAGTTGTACTGCTTGACTTCGTCATCAGTCATCAATATGCGGTATGTATCACGATAGTCGTACTTTATAGCCTTACGCTCCAGTTTCCACGCGTGCAGGCTATCGCTGCAAGTGTATGACTCTTCGGTCATGCGAAAGAGGAGGTTCCTATATCTGTTGAGAAACTTCTGCCCGTAAGGATTCTGCTGGGCAAATGTTGCGAGTGCCATAGTCAGCACCACTGCAAGTGATAGTATTCGTCTCATAAGCCTTATCGATTTGTTGTTATATATAATATAAGGTGTGATTTCACCATGCAAATTTATATGTTATAATCGAAAGGAGCGCACTTCTTTAGACAAAATTACAACAGACGAGGCGTTTTTTAATGTTTTTATACGTTTTGACAACATGTCAGTCGACATGTAACGTCCGTGTCATACTAACAATGTACCGTTTGATACAAACATTATCAACCAATAATTGCGTAAATGAAATAATTGTGCCATCTTTGCATCAACTAACGAACAACTACACATCAAATGATAACGAAACGACTATCTACACTTGCTCTTGGCATTGCGATGCTGATACCTGCATATTCGCAGCATTACGCCAACGTACACTTCTACGGTTACTCCACCCCATGGACTATGCCGATGCAGATAGAGGACATCAGTCAGCTCGACTTCTCCGACGATGAGAAGACGATGTATGTACACTTTCCTGAGGGGCACGACATATCTCTGCAGACGGCAGACGTGGACAGCATCACGTTTGACACAGCTGTCGAGGAGGAAGAAGCGCACGATCCGTACGCCGTATACAGCATGTACATATATACTGAGGGTCAGGAGGAAATAGTTTCAAAGGAGGATTATCTCGACTGCGAGATATTTGTCAATGGCAAAGGCTGTTACGCCAACAAGACCCTGTCGGGCCGTATACGAGGCCGTGGCAACTCTACATGGGAGTGGTATAATAAGAAACCTTACCGCATCAAGCTCGACTCGAAGTCCAAGATACTTGGCATCGACAAGGGCAAGGACTGGGTACTGCTCGCCAACTACCGAGACATGACCGACATGATGAACACCTTTGTGTTCAGCGCCGCCTGCCGCATGGGTATGCCTTATACCAACCACACACGATATGTAGAGCTCTTTGTCAATGGCGACTACAAGGGCGTATATCAGCTCACCGAACAGATAAAGGTGGCTGACGGACGAGTGGACATCGACCGTGACGAGGGAGTGTTGTTGAGCTTTGACCTCGATGACGGTCCTGAGCTAAGTCCATATTCTGGAGACAACTTCTACTCGTCGGTATACAAGCTCCCTGTATGTGTCAAGTACCCTGAAGACCTTACGGATGAGCAACTTAGCACGATACGTGACGACTTCGCCATGCTGGAGAATGCCATCAAGGCAAAGGACTATACGATGGTTGACTCACTGATGGATATACAGTCATTTATCACTATGCTGCAGCTGCAGGAATATGTATACAACGTCGAACTCGCCGCTCCACGCAGCATGTACATGTATCGTGACAAGGACGGAAAGTATACTTGGGGACCTGTGTGGGACTTTGATGCAGGATATGACTTCGACTGGTCGAGCATGATGACAGGACACAACTATTTTGTCTCATACAAGGAGACGCTGTACGGTTCTGACCCGTATCATCAGACTGGCGACTACGACTTGAACAAGTTTTTTACTGATATGTTTGGCTCGCCAGAGTTCGTTAA
>JAZLKQ010000245.1:0-4818 GCA_045597745.1 Bacteroidaceae bacterium
AGGTACTCCTGTATTGAACTCTGGGCGTATGTCGCGCATGTCCTTTGAACGAACCTGCCCATGCTCGTACCTTACAAATGGTGTATAATAAGCGAAGACGCCTCCCGCAAACTGATGATGCAGTCTGCGGTAAGCGTCTTCGGCATATCCTTGAAGCGGAGCGAAATGTATTGGCAACATACTCTATCGCTGTGCTTCGTAAGCTTCTATCTTGCCAGTGTTCTCAAGGAGGAAGTCGATGTCATCAAGTGCATTCATAAGACAATACTTCTTGTATGCATTGATCTCAAACTTCTCGCTATTGCCTGTAGTAAGGTTGGTGACAGTCTGATTAGGCACATCAACCTTGACCTCTGCCTTTGAGTCTGCTGCTATAGTCGCAAATAGCTCTGTCTGGAACTCCTTGCTCACGATAACAGGGAGCACGAAACAGTTGAGGAGATTGTTGCGATGAATATCAGCAAATGAAGATGAGATGACTACTCGCACTCCATATCCTGCGATAGCCCAGGCAGCATGTTCGCGTGAACTACCAGAGCCCCAGTTCTGACCACCTACGATAATCTCGTGGATGCCAACCTTTGGTTCCTCGCTATACTCTGGCTTGTTCATGACGAAGTCTGCCACAGGTGCACCGGATGCGCCAAATCGCAAGTCGTGCATGAAGGCATCGCCAAAGAACTTTGGATCTCTTGTTGTAGATGCAAGGTATCTTGCAGGAATAATCAAGTCTGTATTACAATTGTCTATCTCTATTGGAATACATGTAGACTGTATAATATCGAATTTCTGTTTTGCCATAATTACTGATTGTTTTACTTTGGAAATTAGACAACAGCCGACCTTAGAGCTTTCTTGGGTCAGTAATAACTCCTGTAACAGCTGATGCTGCAACAACAAGTGGACTTGCAAGTACAGTGCGTGCACCTGGTCCCTGACGTCCTACGAAGTTGCGGTTGCTTGTAGAGATGGACAACTTGCCTGCAGGCACCTTGTCTGGATTCATCGCAAGACATGCAGAGCATGATGGGAGACGAAGTTCAAAGCCTGCCTCTTCAAGTACCTTGTCTATACCTTCGTCAACAATCTGCTGACGAACGAGCCATGATCCTGGCACAAGCCAAGCCACGACATTGTCTGCCTTCTTCTTGCCCTTGACTACACTTGCAAATGCACGGAAGTCCTCGATACGTCCATTAGTACAAGCACCAAGGAACACATAGTCTACAGGATGACCTTCGAGCTTCTGACCTGGCTCAAACTGCATGTACTCAAGCTGTGAAAGAAATCCTGCCTGTTCTGCCTCTGGTATGCTGTCAAGTGTAGGTATTGTATCATCAATGGCAATACCGGCACCTGGATTGGTACCGTATGTGAGACGTGGAGCGATATCCTCGGCACGGTAAGTTACTTCCATGTCAAATACCGCATCGTCTTCGCTCTTGAGAGTCTTCCAATACTCTACAGCCTTGTCCCAGTCTTCACCCTTAGGAGCGTATTCACGTCCCTTCAGATACTCAAATGTGATCTCGTCTGGAGCTATGATACCTGCACGGCTTCCCATCTCGATACTCAGGTTGCTGAGTGTAAGACGGCCTTCCATAGAGAGGTTGCGGATAGTCGAACCCGCATACTCTACTGCATATCCTGTAGCTCCAGATGTAGTCATCTGTGCCATGATGTAGAGTGCAATATCCTTGGCAGTAACGCCTGGCTGAAGTTCACCCTCGATATTGATACGCATTGACTTAGGCTTCTGCTGGAGTATGCACTGGCTGGCAAGCACTTCTGCCACCTCGCTCGTACCGATACCCATAGCAAGCGCACCAACTGCACCATGTGTAGATGTATGTGAGTCTCCACATACGATGGTCATGCCTGGGAGTGAAAGTCCCTTCTCTGGACCTACGACATGGATGATGCCGTTGTCCTTTGTGCCCATAGCAAAGTGCTTGATACCAAACTCTGCACAGTTGGCCTTGAGAGTATCAACCTGCTTACGACCTACAGGATCATTGATCACCTCCTGCTGGTCTGATGGAGTATTGTGGTCTGGCATTGCAAATACCTGAGCTGGACGAAATACCTTGATGCCCTTGTCGCGAAGAGTATCAAATGCCTGAGGTGAAGTAACCTCATGGCAGTACAGTCTATCTATATACAACTGGGTAGGACCACCCTCTACGTTTTGTACAACGTGAGAGTCCCAAATCTTGTCAAAAAGAGTATTCATATCTTACTTAAACTTATTAATACAGTCAATGTATGCTTCAACACTTGCAGAGACAATGTCGGTATTTGCACCAAAGCCATAATACACGTGTCCATCATATTCTACCTGCATGTGTACCTTACCTACGTCATCAGAACCCTTGCTGATGGCCTGTATGGTAAACTCCTTGAGAGTCATCTCACGCTTGATGATAGTCTTGAGCGCCTTGATGGCTGCATCTACTGGACCATTGCCACTTGCAGCCGCCTCAAACTTCTCGTTTGCAATGACGAGACCAATGCTTGCAACTGACTTGACACCCATACCTGTAGTTACCTGCAAATAGTCGAGCTTGATATTGCTTGTCTCAGAACGGTTGGCACCCGCAAGTACAAGTACATCATCATCTGTCACTTCCTTCTTCTTGTCAGCAAGCTTCAAGAACTCTTCGTACACCTTGTCGAGCTTCTCGCCCTCTATGTCAATGCCATTGATATGGAGACGATGCTTGAGAGCAGCACGACCTGAACGAGCAGTAAGCACGATAGCGTTGTCATCGATACCTACTTCCTTAGGATCCATAATCTCGTATGTTGACACATTCTTCAACACACCATCCTGATGAATGCCGCTTGAATGAGCAAACGCATTCTTGCCGACAACAGCCTTGTTTGGCTGAACAGGCATATTCATCAGACTACTTACCATGCGGCTTGTAGGATATATCTTAGTGGTATTGATATTGGTCTCAATACCAAGGTCTGGATGAGTCTTGAATATCATGGCTATCTCCTCGAGTGAAGTATTGCCTGCACGCTCGCCGATACCATTGATAGTTACCTCTACCTGACGAGCACCACCAAGTACACCAGCTACAGTATTGGCAGTAGCCATACCGAGGTCATTGTGGCAATGTGTAGAGAGGATAGACTTGCCTGCGGCAAATGCGTCTACATGCTCATAGAGATATGCTATCTTCTCCTGATACTCGTTTGGAACGCGGAATCCTGTTGTGTCAGGAATATTACATACAGTTGCACCAGCCTTTGTCACGGCATCAATCACACGAGCAAGATACTCGTTGTCTGTACGGCCTGCATCCTCTGCATAAAACTCTACGTCCTCTACATAGCGCTTTGCATACTTGACAGCTGCCACTGCACGCTCGATGATTTCCTCTGGAGTACTGTTAAACTTGTATCTGATGTGAGACTCACTCGTACCGATACCTGTATGGATACGCTTGTGCTTAGCATACTGCAGAGCCTCTGCTGCCACATCGATATCCTTTTCTACAGCACGAGTCAAAGCACATATTGTAGGCCATGTAACAGCCTTGGATATCTCAATGACCGAATTGAAGTCCCCTGGACTACTAATAGGGAATCCCGCCTCTATGACATCAACGCCAAGCGCCTCAAGCTGTCTTGCCACCTGTATCTTCTCTACTGTGTTGAGCTGGCAGCCCGGTACCTGTTCTCCATCACGGAGTGTTGTGTCGAAAATAAATAATCTATCTGCCATATATCTTTTATGTTTAGTTCTTTGATAATGATATATTTTATATTATTCTTTAGTTCTTTAACCACGAATTAAACAAATTTAGCGAATGTCGTTGCATTCGTGCAATTCGTGTCCTTTTTACATTGACCACTAATCTCTCGAATGTGTATGTATTCGTATGATTCGTGCAATTCGTGTTCTATATATAAATCATATCTAATTGTATATTATCGCCAATTCTTTTTACTCCAAATATAAAAAAACCTTCCCCACACTTAACGTGAGAAAGGCTTATTCTAATGTACATAGCAAATGTAAGAGTCATTACACGCCTTTCTCACTGCGACTTATCTAAGTCGTAGGGAAAGAAGGGTAATAATGTAATTTGCTGATGTTGCCATATTTGTCTTTAATATTTGCTTGCAAATTTACACTATTTTAGGCAAACAACAAAACAATTTATATGATAATTGCATCTATACTACAAATTTCTAAGGTATCAAATATCTTCTCACCTACTCTGCATACTAAAATAAGAAAGGAATGATAGCGGTCTGGCAATCGGATATTATACCTGTCGACTATGGTTTTGTCTGCTTGCTGTCGCCTCACCAATATGTCCAAAAGTATATGGTCTACTTATGCCATGTCTATTTGCCCAAATATCAACATACGGTCGATTAAGCTCAGACATACGGTCGATTAAGCTTAGACATACGGTCGACTAAGCTCAGACATACGGTCGACTAAGCTTAGACATACGGTCGATTAAGCTTAGACGACCGCATGATTTATATCAAGCATCTTGTGTGTCATATAATAGGAGCCTATCTGTATACCTTTGCCAATATCATAAGCTATGTAAGGCTGTAGGATATATACCACTACTCGTACGTACCTCTTAATCCTTACAACAAGACGTAAAACCGAAGCGTAAATGCCTATTTTGCTACTTGTGCTTTACAAAATAACACGACATATACTAAATTTTAATTGTTGACAACTATATTTTCTTACATTTTGTATTGATATACATTATCTTTATATTATATTTGCATCACAAGAAAACATCTATTATTTACAACTTAAAAAAACACCAACTA
>JAZLKQ010000246.1:0-2577 GCA_045597745.1 Bacteroidaceae bacterium
AATATCCTGCCGAGGTCAAGAAGGCATATCAGCGATATGGCGGCGCACCTTGGCTCGACGGTGAGTATACGGTATTTGGCGAGGTGATAGAGGGCATGAAGATAGTGCTCACTATTGAGAAGTCTAAGACTAATGACGCTGATGTACCTCTCAGACCTGTCGTGGTGACAAAGGCAAGCATTGTGGAGTAATGGATGATGATAATGCATAATGCTTAATTGATAATGCATAATTGATAGTAGATTATAGAGAAAGATCTGATGAAGATAAATAGGTTTCAACTGGACAACGGGCTGGTGGTATTGCATCATGAGGTGAAGAACTCGCAGATGGTGACGGTCAATGTGCTGTATAAGGTAGGCTCGCGCAATGAGTCGCCAGAGCATACGGGATTTGCACATCTCTTCGAACACCTCATGTTTGGCGGTTCGGTCAATGTACCAGACTATGATTTGCAGGTGCAGTTGGCGAGTGGCGACAACAACGCTTTCACTACCAACGACTACACAAACTTTTACATCAATCTGCCAGCGCCCAATATAGAGACGGCGTTCTGGCTTGAGTCAGACCGAATGCTCTCGCTCGCCTTCACACCGCAGAGTCTGGAGGTACAGAGGAGTGTAGTGATAGAGGAGTTTAAGCAGCGATGCATCAATCAGCCGTACGGCGATACAGGCCACCTCATTGCCGACATATCATACAAGGTGCACCCTTACCGCTGGCCGACTATAGGTCTGGAACTTAGTCATATAGAGAGCGCTACGATGGACGACGTCAAGAGCTTCTTCTACAGATATTATGCTCCCAACAATGCGATACTCTCCGTCGTGGGCAACGTGTCGCTCGACGAGGTACGTCGACTTGCCGACAAGTGGTTTGCGAGCATTCCATACAGAGATATAGACACTACACCAATCCCTGCCGAACCGCCACATCTTCGTCAGCGCAGACGTACAGTAAGGCGCAACGTGCCCAATCAGGTACTGTACATGACCTTTGGCATCGGCAGCCGAAGTGATGCGGACTTCCCTGTATGGGATATGTTGTCAGACATACTGAGCAACGGACGTTCGAGCTGGTTCTATCGCAATCTCGTGGTAGGACAACACCTCTTCACGTCGATAGATGCCTTTGTACAGCCACGTACAGATGGCGGCGAACTCATCATAGCCGGTATGCCGGCAGGTGGTGTGCAGATGGCTGACGCAGAGGCGGCTGTATGGCGATTGCTTGACAAGCTCAAGGCGACGACTCTCAGCGAGAGCGAACTCGACAAGCTGAAGAACAAGTTTGAGACCAGTGATGCGACGTCAAACATGGACAATGAGAACATTGCCAGCAACCTCGCCTATTGGGAGATGGCGGGCGATGCCGAACTCATCAATCAGCAGACAGCCCTCTATCGTGCGGTTGACGCCAAGAAGGTGAAGCGTGAAGCTCGCCGCATACTGACTCGCAAGAATAGCAATGTGCTGTGGTATCTGCCAAAGGAGTGATGGTAATAGCACCGTAAGCTCCTCGCAGCAAGGCTTGTAACGCATATCTTGTCAAGTGTGCTTATCATGGTAAGCATCTTGCTAATAATCCTAAGTAACAGGTACAACAGAAGCAGAAGCAAAAGCTATATGAAACCAACTCACCCCCATCCTCTACTTCCCCGGTATCAATGAAATAGGTGCGGTGACGGCTATATTCTCGCCCGATACGGGGTGGACAAACTCCATGCGGTGGGACATGAGCGAGATGCCGCCGTCTGGATTGCTGCGCTTGGCGCCGTACTTGAGGTCGCCCTTGATTGGACATCCCATGTGGGCGAGCTGACACCTGATCTGATGGTGACGGCCTGTCTTGAGGTCTATCTCGAGTAGCCAGTAGGAGTCGGTGCGGTCGATGACCCTGTAGTTGAGTATCGCCTTCTTGCTGTTGGGCACTTCACGGTCGTATGCATACGACTTGTTCTGCTTCTCGATGCGTACCAGCCAGTTGACCAACTGACCTTCGTGTAGTTTAGGTTCGTTCTTTACAAGTGCGCGGTATGTCTTGTGCACGTTGCCCGATGCAAACATGGCGTTGAGTCTGCTCAGTGCCTTGCTTGTGCGTGCGAACATGACGAGTCCGCTGACAGGACGGTCCAGTCTATGCACAACTCCCAGAAAGACGTTGCCCGGCTTCTGGTACTTCTCCTTTATGTATTGCTTGACTATCTCAGACAGTGGCGTGTCGCCTGTCTTGTCGCCCTGCACTATCTCGCTCGAGTTCTTGGAGACGATGATGATGTGGTTGTCCTCGTATACTGGTATCATCCTTTGTGTACTTGTATTAATATTGCTATATACTATACAGCACTTCGCGAGTTCACTGGACAAATGCAGAGGTTTTCTTTTGTTTTTAAGGTTTTCTTTTGTTTTCTTTAGATGGCGCTTTGCGCAATGACATCAGCAGGATGGTTGCAGTAGGCTTATTAAGAAAACAGAGGAAAACACAGATGGCAAAAGAAAACAAATACTCTTTCAATGAGTTAGTGTACTTGCGTATCTTTCATTACTAATCGACTCAGACAGCAGACCTGATGGCCTG
>JAZLKQ010000247.1:0-6689 GCA_045597745.1 Bacteroidaceae bacterium
TGATGCTCTCCCAATACTAACATCTGAGGAGCTTATGAAGCAATAGAATGGTTGTGAATATTGCTATAAGTGTCATCTTATAGCCAGTCTGCTATTCTTGGCTTTCCGCCATCTCGCTGATGTCTTCAGGAGTGAGATTGCCTGATATTATGACAATCATGGCCTGACTCTTCTCGATAGTGTATACGATATAGTTGCTCTTGCCGTCAGACAATTCTTTTCTCATCACGTTGACCTGCTTGCCCGCTTCCTTTAGTGTAAGCTGATTAGTATAAAATCGTTTGATGCCCTTGATAGTCTTGTTAAGTTTCTTTACCGCTTTCTTGCTGTCAGTTGTGATCAGTTGCAGATCGTCAATCTTGTCAAAAGTCTTGCCAAGCTTCATTTTGCCCCCTAAGTCAGGTATAAGGCTGAGCATCATCTTGTTGACATGAATCACTTTGACATTCTTCATGTCTGTATAGCTGTCAAATGCGGACTCCTGTGCATAAGCCATTGCGGTCATCAATGTGACCATACATAGTACTAATAGTTTTTTCATGATTGCCCTTTCGTTGTTTATGTTACTTTTATATCCGGCACAAATATATGCTTTTTCTTTCGGGCGCGACATATATTGATATTCTTTTTTTTGATGTCTTATAGATTATTAGTACTTTTGTGAATAATAATAAAAAACGAATCGACTTTCGCATGTATACAATACAGTAACAACAGTCCTTCGTGACATAGTGTCTATATGAATATACAGCCAAGATGTGGAGCATGTTTGCTTGGATAAGATCCATCGTGCGGTTGTTTGATAGGAAACATACGTATCATTAAGCTTCGTCATACGTATCATTAAGCCTCGTCATACGTATCATTAAGCTTCATCATACGTATGATCAATATCAATGAAGAGGAGGGTATAGTTGATCAATGCGTTGTATGCTTAAGAAACATGAATATAATGATTATACAATAAGATAATATATGACTGAAGATCTCTTTGTGTTTAAGAAGTTTATGGCAGATGCAGACCCGTCACAGATGGAACGTTACTACCATGCAGCTATGGACAAACTGCAGATATTGTATCCAGGCAAACGTATCACTTCTTATGACTATCAGACTATTGGCATAGAGTCCGACTCTGTGTATAGTGATACGGGCGTGGACATCTACGAACTTGGTATGATAGATGACGAAGTGCCGGCTCTGCGTCGTCAACGTGATGATCATGTTATTACATTTAACTGTAGATAAATGTTTACTTGTTTGTATACAATCTGATGATTGCTCTAACACGACTGTTTGTATGAAACATCAACTTGCCGTATTCAACTGCTGGAATGACATGGCACTTGCTGCCGATACCCCTCAGTACTGTCCGCCTGCACGTATACAGCAGATGGCGGATGACCTGTCTACGCTTGGCAGGTGGTGGGCAGACGAAGTGTCCAATGTGCTGCAGCCATGGGGGTGGAGTAGAGCAATGAAGATGCGGTATATACAGATGGGTGTTGACGATGCTATGCTGCCGTCTGAGCAGATGTTGCGAGACATCAGGCGATTGTCAAGTCGCCAATTTGCCTGCCATTATATACAGCAGTTACTGATAGATGCAAGTGATGATGCGGCATTGTCTGATAGTCTGGTTGGACATGATATGCGATACGTGTCTGATATGTCGGAGGTTGAAGGAGAACGTGATGTACCCCAGATATTTAAGTCTCTTTGGTCAAGTAGTGGTCGAGGTGTATTTGTCGCTGATGTCAGTCAGCAGTCAGCAGCAGCTCGACAGGCTCTCAGCCGTATAGAGGGCTTAATCAACAAGCAGGGTGGCATAGCTGTCGACCACTATTATGATGATAAGAGACTTGACTTTGCACTGGAGTATAAGGTCGGCAGATGTGATGGTGACAAACAGGACGTGATAGAGTACTTGGGATTCTCAGTCTTTGATGCCAATGATGGAGGACAATATGGCTACAATGTTGTGGCAAGCCAGCAGACGTTGCGCAGTATGATAGCAGACACAGGTGTAGATATGGGTGTGATAGACTGGCTGATAGAGTACAATCGACATCATCTTGCCGAACATCTTGCCGGACGATACGAGGGTATGGTCGGCATAGATATGATGGTAGTACGTGAGGAAGGTATGCTCAAGGTGCATCCTTGCGTTGAGATCAACTTACGTATGAATATGGGCATACTTGCCATCATACTGCATCAGCGACTTGGAGACAATGCCACTTGTCTGCTTACTCCTGAACGAGAGCACGGATTTACCGCTCGTGTAGACAGCGGCAGGCTTATGATAGAGTGGAGACGATGATGTAAATATTGTTTCAGTTAATTCTAATTAACTGAAGATGATGGTCTTGTTGTGATATGTAAGTATCTTGCGCTCTATGTGCTTCTTGACCGCACGAGAGAGGACGATCTTCTCGAGGTCACGTCCCTTGAGTACGAGGCTCTCAGGAGTATCCTTGTGAGTGATACGCACTACATCTTGCTCAATGATAGGTCCTGCATCAAGTTCCTCAGTCACATAGTGACTTGTCGCACCGACAATCTTGACACCACGCTTGTATGCCTGATGATATGGTTTTGCTCCGATGAATGCAGGAAGGAATGAGTGGTGGATATTGATGATGTTGTGGTGATAATGCTCTATCATCTCGTCGCTGATGATCTGCATATAGCGCGCGAGAACTATGAAGTTGACACGTTCCTTGCGCAGGAGTTCCATCTCTGCAGCCTCCACTTCAGGCTTGTTGGAGTGATCCTTCTTGATGCTCCATACGTAGTACGGTATGTCAAATTGCTCTGCTACATATCTGAGGTCCTCATGATTGCTTACTATACAAGGTATCTCGACATCCAGTTCTCCCGCCTTATAGCGAGCGAGGAGGTCATATAGACAGTGGCTCATCTTGCTGACAAATAGCGCCATACGCGGTTTGATGTCGCTATAGTACAGGTATGCCTTCATGTCATATCTCTGTCCGAAGAGAGTTGTCACGTATTCGTATATCTTGTCTCGAGGGATGGAAAAACCATTGAGTTCCCACTCTATACGCATGAAGAACATGTGGTCTACCTTGTCTACATACTGGTCGAGGTAGACGATGTTGCCGTTGTTGTCAGTGATAAACTTGGTGATATCCGTGATGATACCCTGTTTGTCCTTACAATATAGGAGAAGAATTGCTGTTGGTTCCATATTATGTGCAATGTGATTTGTTGAGAATGTGATTATAAAATGATTATGCTGTCGTGCATTATTTCTTCTTGTTCTTCTTGCCTTTCGACCCTACAGACTTGTGGTAAGGTCTGAATATCAGCGTGCGTATGTCTGGCAGTACAGACACAGGGTTGCTCTCCTGTGCTGCAGAGCTCTCGTTGCCAAATCGGTCCATCGCCGTTACAGCGAAGTAAATACGATTGGTCGCCTTGATTTCATAATGGAGTGAAGAGACGCGTGTCGCAATGAGGTTTTCAGCAAGACTTGTATCTACAGGATAGACATTTGAAGCATATATGTTGTAATATATAGCCGAAGAGGAGTTGTCTGACGAAGCTTTCCATTGCAATGTACCACCGTCTGATGTGAATGCCTGTGGCGTAGATGGCGCAATGGTGTCGTTGCTCCATGTCATGCGGCAAGGCAATGCAGGATATGGACAGAACTCGTTGCATGTGGCGTCGTATATGCCCTTGTGATTCTTGGTGAGGAAGTCGCTTCGGTAAAATGCCATGCCTCCTATACCACAGTTGCGCGATGCATACATCTCCGCTCTCACCTCATTGAGAGTCCATTTGCCCTCACGAGGGTCGAGGAAGTATATGCCGAGTCCTGGCACTACAGGGTGTCCGTACGAACACTCCTTCCAGTTGTATAGGAAAGGATAGAAGTTGTCTCCCTTGAAGTACATCATCGGGAAGAGCATGTCCTGTATGTTGTCCCTGAGCCAAGCCTGCGGATCCTGATATACAGCGTCGCGGCAGTTCCATCCGCCTGCACTGTATCTGCTCAGGTTGCTGTACTTGCCTATCGGCGAACTGCTTAGCTTGACCCATGGCTTGATGGCCTTGACCACGTCGTGTACTTGATGTACTATGCGTGTGATGTTCTGCCTCTTCCATTCAGCCTTGCTCAGTCCGCTGGCAGAAGAGTACAGGTTGTCGTCCGAAAACTTGTATACGCTCTCAGGGTATCTGATATAGTCGAGCGATATACCGTCGACATCATATCTCTCAACAATCTCCTTGCACAGACTTGCCACATAGTCGGCAGTCTTAGGATGTCCCGGTATCATGAATACCTCGTCGCCTACAGTCTTGCAGAGCTCCGGGTGTAGTCGCATGATAGACTTGCCGCCCTGAGCCTTTTGCTTCGAAGCCTTGCCGAGGGGGATGGTGACGAGCCATGCGTGCAGTTCCATGCCACGTGCGTGACACTCGTCTATAGCATATCTGAGAGGGTCGTATCCAGGGTCCTGACCTATGCGTCCAGTCATACAGTCGTCCCATGGCTCAATGGCCGATGGATATATCATCGTACCTCTGACACGTGTCTGCAGTATCACGGTATTGATGTTGGCACGCTGCAGTTGGTCAAGTATGTTGCGGAGCTCCTCCTTCTGACGTTCTATGGACGTGCGGTCAGTAGCCTTAATGCGTGGCCAGTCGATACCGCCAATGGTTGTGAGCCATACTGCACGTGTCTCGCGCTTTGGATATTGTACGCTGAACGGGCTGGGGCTATCATCTTGTGCAATACATGTGGTGATGCAGATGATGAAGGTTAATATTGTCAACAGATACCTTGTCATTCGAGTCTAATGCCTTATAAATGCTTATGAACACAATATTAAGAACTAACAAGTTGAACACTTGATAAGCTTTATTATATGATATTTGTTGCAAAGGTACGAAAATATGCTTACTTTTGCATTGTTTTATTGAATAATACTCATCAGACATACTAATTAGAGCCTATATAATATGAATAAGGTGAAGAAATCGGTGTGGTTGCCGTCAATGTTGCTGATATATGGGGTGGGAGTGTACGTATACTTCGGCATCACCATGAATGCATGGGTACACAACCTGTACCTATTGCTGGGCTTTCTTGCTATCATCGGCGCCCTTGTATGGGCATTGCGCAAGAAGGAGAAGCGTCAGGAGAAATATAAATAATCAACCGTTGCTAATAAAATAATCAACCGTTGCTAATAAAATAAACATATCATTGCTTATAATAAAAGAAAACAAATCATGAAGAAGATTATCGTATCGTTGATGCTCGTAGTAATGGCAGCATCAGGAGCTTATGCTCAGTTTGAAAAGGGTAAAGTGTATTGTGGAGCCTCAATGTCAGGACTTGGTATATCATACGACGAGAACAAGAAGTTGTCGTTTGGCGTTAGTGGACAGGTGGGTTACATGTTCGAAGAGGCATGGATGGCAGTAGCTGAAGTCGGACTGGACTACAGTGACTCCAATTGCAACGAACTATCTGCAGGTGCCAAGTGCCGCTACTATATTGAGCAGAATGGACTCTTCCTCGGTGCAGGACTCAAGTATACTTATGAGACGAAGAACATCAATGACCTGAAGTTCACGCCTGAAGTCGGCTATTGCTTCTTCCTCAATCGTCATGCCGTGATAGAGCCAAGCGTCTATTACAACATGTCGCTCACAGACTTTGACGACAAGAGCCGCTTTGGCCTAAAGGTAGGCTTCGGCTTCTTCTTCTAATCAGCCCGAATTAACTGAAAGAAATTATCAGTAATTATCCAGGAATTATTAGAAAGCATCCATTAGACTGCATTTGAGTTCATTTTATATTATAATGTCCTTGGTGTGCTAAGATGTAGGATAAATATAATGCATGGCATAATGCACTATTAATTTCTTTCAGTCAAAAGTTAATTACGAGAAAGGCTCACACCTCATTTAGGGGTGTGAGCCTTTCTCCATTGCGCTGGGCTGATGCCTTCCAATGCCTTAAACGTGTTCTGGAAGTGAGCCCTCGTATATCCTAAGTTGGTTGCGATCTGCTCGATATTATCTGTCGAGTTGAGGAGCTGCCGCTTTGCTTCCTCGACACGCAGCCTGTTGATAAAGGTGCGAAAAGCCTCTCCGCGATGCTCATTGAAGTATCGCGTTATAGTCCTCCTTGTCGAACATACCCTTTCTGCAAGGATATATGTCGTAATGCCAGCCTCACAATACCCCTTAGCCTTTACCCATTTGTCTATCCTTTCGCTGAGAGCTTCCTGGCAAGTGGGCTTTGAGCAACGAGCATTGTTAGCGTTTTTTCCTGATAATTCTAAGTGTTTCATTTCGGGGAAGATTGTTCTAAATGGTCTCGATATATACATTGTGCGTAGAGCGCAACAGTATAATTATTATTGTAAGTAAATAGTATGTGTATCATTAGTCATTAAGCTAATGGTATTACAAAATTAGTGTTTTTGTCAGTACGTTAGACTTCCGAAATGTCAATAATTGCCGTTTCTGCATGTCTCAACCGCATTTTGTCTCAATCTCGCACAGAGGTTGGCACAAAAGCGGACTTTTCACGAGCTGCATCCACTCATTTGTGTCATTTAATGTGTCGCCATGATAGCAATTCGCTTTCCTGTCTCCAACGCCAATACAATAGGGGATGATGTGATATGATGTTATGG